>CAJBPJ010000158.1 GCA_903957465.1 uncultured Opitutia bacterium | reverse complement strand
GCGAGTTCACCGTTGGCAAACAACCATCCACCATAACCGAGTAGGATGCAGAGTGACAGTTGGCTGACGCCGTCGATGACGGGCCAGAAGAGGGAGATTTCGCGGATGACTTTTTGCTTCTGGGTACGCACGGCCTCATTGCGACGTCCAAAGCCCTCCAAGACACGCTCCTCGGTCGCCAAACCTTTGACGGTTTGCACGCCTTGGATGGATTCCGAGAAATCCAAAACCAAGTTGTCCATTAAATCACGATTCTCTTCGTAGGCTGGGCGCACGCGACGTGAGAAGCGAATCGCAAACCAGATTTGGAAGGGCAGGACAGACAAGCAGGCGAGGGTGAGGCGCCAGTCCGTTAAGAACATATACGTCGAGCACACCGCCAAGGTCAGCGTGATGATGGCCACTTGAATGACCACACCTTCAATAAAGAGACGGATGGAATGCGCGTCAGCCGTCACACGATTGATAATCGATCCGCTAGCATTGGCGTCGAAGAAGCGGAAGCTGAGCTGTTGTAGTTTCGTGTAAACGCGCGCTCGCATGCCCACGACGACGCGACCATGCAGAAATTCCACCGACTTAATCCCGTAAACGAATGACAAGCCGGCACGCAACAGCGCGAGCACCAGGATGAGTCCAGCCAGGCGGTAGCAAGCGGTGAGACCTTCGTCACCGAGGATGTGATCAAACAGCCATTGCGTCAGTCCGGAGACGGGTGCGGTGCTGTCGGTGGCGTGACGTACTACATCGATGCCAGCACCCGCGAGGGCCAGAACCACAACCGTCAGCGTCGTCAACAGCAGCTGCAGGCCGAGGAGGCGCATGCAGTCCCAGCGGTATTGCCAAGCGATACCGGTGAGGCGGCGTACAATATTGCCCACATCGACTTTCCGTGGGGCCGCTGGCTCTGACATGTACGGCTCGTCGAGTGTTTAGCGAATACGGGTGCCTTCTTTCGAAACCTTCTTGCGGAAGGATTCGAGGATGCGCGCCGTCATCGGACCGGGTTTGCCGCTACCGATGGTACGTCCATCCACTTCGATCACAGGAATAACTTCCGCGGCTGTTCCGGTGAGGAAACATTCGTCGGCATTCCAGACATCGTAGCGGGTGAGGTTGGTCTCGCTAAGTTTGAGGCCTAATTGTTCGGCTACTTCGAGGGCGACTTGACGGGTAATACCAATCAAGGCACCGGCGTGCGAAGCGGGCGTCAGTAAGCGACCTTTGTGAATCAAGAAGATGTTATCACCCGTACACTCGGCCACATAACCTTGGTCATTGAGCATGATGCACTCGTGGTAGCCATGTTGGAGGGCTTCCATCTTCGCCAAGATATTGTTCAAGTAATTGAGCGACTTGATCATCGGTGGCAGTGCAGCGGGGCTGATGCGACGGGTCGGAGCGGTGATGATCTTCATACCCGTCGTGTAGAGCGCTTCTGGGTAGAGCGTGATCTTATCGGCGATGCAGATAATCGAAGGCTTAGGGCAGGTCTTGGGGGACAGGCCGAGGTCGCCGACGCCACGTGAGATGATTAAACGGATGTAACCATCAGTTAGGTTATTGCGACGGCAGGACTCGCAGACGACGTC
>CAJBPJ010000157.1 GCA_903957465.1 uncultured Opitutia bacterium | reverse complement strand
GGGCGGCGCGGGTCTCTGGCGCCTCGACGCCGCCGCCGCCGGCTCCGGCGTGACGGGCGACCTGCTCGCGCACTGCATCGACACGGCCCGCTGGATCAACGGTGACATCACTGAGGTCTCCGCGATCACCGAGACGTTCATCAAGGAGCGCGTCCACACCGCCACAGGCAAGAAGCAGGCTGTCACCATCGACGACGCCGCCATTTTCCTGTGTCGCTTCGCCAACGGCTCGATCGCCCAGTTCGAATCCACGCGCTACGCCCGTGGTCACAAGGCGCTCTACACCTTTGAAATCAACGGCGAACACAAGTCACTCCAGTGGGATCTGCATGATCTCAATCGTCTCAACTACTTCGACCACGCCGTTCCGGGCGACCGTCGCGGTTGGGCCAGCATCCACACGTCCGACGGCGACCATCCGTACTCCGGTAATTGGTGGGTCCCCGGCCTCTGCATTGGTTACGAGCACTCTTTCACCCACGCCCTCGCTGAGTTCCTCAAGAGCCTCGACGATCCAAAGGCTCCCAAGGCCTACCCGGACTTCCGTCACGCTCTCGGCACCCAGTATGTCTGCGACGCAGTCCTCGAGTCCGCCCGCACGAAACAATGGGTTAAGGTGAAGCAGTGCTGAGCAGCCGCGCGAAGCGCGGAGCAGGAAGGGGCAAGCGGGAAGCTGGAAGAACAACTAACAAGCCATCCAGCTAGCCAGCCAATCCGCTGACGAGGATGTGCCGACTTTCGTCGAGACCGAAGGGCGAGTCGTCAAGGTGACCAAGGTCACCAATCTTCAGCGTAGCGTATCGTCGAGCCGGAGGCGAGTCGTGTACTACCCCGCTCACACCGCTAACACCGCTAGTACCGCTAACACCGCTAGTACCGCTAATCACCCCATTCCATTTCACTTGCGACCGATAATCATTTTACCACAATTATTATCGCAATGAGACTCCGTCCGAAAGGTGTGCGTACCGCACGCCGCTCTGACAACAGATAGGCGGAGTCTCGCCCCTTTATCACGGCCAAGGCAAGCAAGTCCCTCTCAAGGACAATGCCTGGCGAATATCGCGTGCGACAGCATCAGCAAGAATCTGAGTCGCAGACCATCCCGCGATCAGATCTGCCAACTGCAAATGGTCCGAAGAGGCCGAGTCCTGTAGCCGTACTGTTTGGATACATGGGCGACCATGCGGGTCGAGCGAACTTGCTAACCCTTTCCTGATACGTGCGGCCCGTTCCCGATTCGCCAAACCATCAACAACCAGTTTAGCCGGAAGCCATGGAGGACCGAAGTCCCGCAAGCATGATCGAATGAGTTCAACTTCAAGCTCCTTACCACGAACTCCAAATAAACGTGCACTCGATTTAGTCCAAAGTCTGACCCGATAAGCAAAGCTAAGCTGAGAACATGCATATAAAGCTGCGAGGCGCGTTGCCGGCCGATTCCTTGACCACTTGAATTCATGACTTGGCTTCAATCCAAGATCACGTCGCACCTGCTGCATCGCCTCAGCTAATCGCCTCGCTTCCATTGGCTCAACTCTGAGTAAACAAACTCCAAAATGTACAGAGGAGCCTTGGCCTGCGCCAGGGTCGCCAGTCTCATCTGAGAAATACAGCAACATCATCTAACGCTGTACCCACCTCTGATACATCCAAGGAAGGTAATTACCCAAATGATTCACCCCGCTAATCAACTCTGCATCTACTTAATTCCTGCCCTCGTCAGCGCCAGCGTGCCGTCAGCGAGCCCTGGCGAGCGTATCGTCAGGCCGTAGGCCGTACCGTCAGCGCAGCGTACCGTACTCTCTCTTAATTCTTAATTCCCCCCCTTGCCTCTCTTCCCGCGTGCTCCTTCCCGCTTCCAGCTCGCGCTACGCGCGGCTTTAATCCTTAGGCGCGACCATCAGTCGCCTTAGGCGCCAAGCATTGCTTGGCTTTAGTCCCTCAGCCCCGCCTCTCCTTAGTCCTTAGTCTTTAGTCTCCTTGTTTCCCTCCCGCTTGCCCCTTCCGGCTTCCTGCTCCGCGCTTTGCGCGGCTTTAGTCTTTAGTCCTTAGTCTTTAGTCTCTCCGCCCCTTGCCCCTTCCCGCTTCCAGCTCCGCGTAAGCGGGCCGTCAGCGCAGCGTACCGTACTCTATTCCCACTCGCGCTTTGCGCGGCCCGCTAATCCTCGTACGCTTCTTGCCAAAGACTTTATCACAAGCAGACTGAATCAACTAAGTCATGCAACTGTGCTGGAATCTCAGAGGCCTTGTAGCCTTCGTGTTACTTTTCCTTAACTTAGGCCACCGAGTTGTTTGGGCTGATGCGCCACCGCCCAAAGCGCTTAGCAGCTTCAAGCCCTTGCTTGTCAGCGAAACACCTTGTCCAGATCCTCAAATATTCCATGACGGTATGGATTGGTACATTTTCGGCACTGCTGCCCAACCCTTCTTCCTCCAGGGTCGCGAATTGGGTCCTGGGAAAATGCGACAGGTGTCCGTCGATATCGACTACGGTGACTTCAAGTACCCGGTGCTTCATGTCTGGGGGCTGATTGTGGAGCGCGAGAAAGACGGTCGTTGTTTTGGCTATGCCACCCTCCATCTCGGTAACTTCCGAACGGTTATTGCTGCGCTTGTGCCACGTGACAATGCGCGCTGGGAACCTGGTAAGCCGATTACCCGGTGGCGGCTGGCGAAAGTGCTCATCGGAGATGTCGCCCGTGACGACTGCAGCTATTACGAGTCCAAGATTATCCACGAAGCGGATGGCAGCCGTCACCTCATGTACGTTGCACGTGTGGGCAGAGATAATCACATCCTGTTGCAACGCATGAAGTCGCCAACCGAAGTCGATTCCTCAGCCGCACCTCGCCTACTGTTACGTCCCTCTGGCTATCCCTCGGAGGATCGGAATGGCCCTGGCAGTATGCAGTTGGTCGAAGGTCCGAGTATCATACGACTCAACGACAAGTATGTGCTGCTCTACAGCGTCGGCGATTTCCTCCTTAATAACTACAAGCTCGGCATGGCCTTCTCGGATACGCTCATTCCTCCCGCGGGACAAACCTACCGCACGGTAAAACAGACTATACCCAAAACATCCCGTGAACCCAGTACGACGAGAGAAGAGATCATTTACCTACTACAGTCGGAGTACCCCGAACGACCCAATTACGTTGCCGATGCTGTCGTCGGACCGGGTCTCGGCAGTGTGGTCAAAATCAACGGAAAACCTTGGCTGTTTTTCCATGGCTATAAACCCGACGATCATGTGCGCAATCCGCAGAACCGATTCGTATTCCGCGTGCCTCTGTTAGTCGGTATCGACGGCGGAGAGCCTCGACTGGACTGGCTACGCGCGGAATCAGCCAAATAAGAAGATACTGAGCAAGCAGGCGCGCCGAGCGCGACTGTTCAGCTGTTGAAAGCCTTCACCGTCTCCAAATGCAGCTCAGCGACTTCCTTTAAAGTCAGTCCTGACCACATATAGCCGCCGGCCAAGGCAAAGATGATCGGCACATTTCGCTCCCGCGCCCACTCCACCACCAACGCCTCGCGCTCCTTAATGATATCGAGCGTTATCCCATCCAACCCGCCGGCCTTCTCGTGCGTATCCATTCCTGCATTATAAATTAAAAACTCCACCCCTTCCAAAGCTTTCAAAGCTTCACGCACTTTCGCGATATAACGCCCAGGCCGATCGACGACTTCAAAAAAGTGTCGAGACTTCGCGATCGGCGTCCACGCATCATACGAACACACACTCACATCGGCTAATCTGACTTTCTTATTCTTTTTCAAAATATCCGCTGTGCCTCCACCGCAATGTGCGTCGAGATCCAAGATTCCCACCTCGCCCACTTTCTCCAACGCCACCAACGCAGCCAAGGCCAATCCGTTAAGCGTACAGAAACCCTTACCATTGTTCGTGCTGGCGTGATGCAGTCCGCTTGAAAGACTTCCTGATCGACCATTACGGAAGGCCTCAAATACCGCATCACGCATCCCACCCGTTGTCGCTAAAATACTTTGCAGTAGTTCTTTCGACCAAAACCCAGCGGCGAGGTACTTCAACCCTCCTGTAAGCACATTGTGAACGTATTCCAGCGAATGGATCCGGAGTAGTTCCGCTTTTGTCGCCAACTTAGGGGCTACCAGTTCGACGCCTGGCACCGCACCAGCCGTAATCATCTCAGCAAGTAGTTTAGACTTCGATACCGTCTCTAATCGCTCATCCACCGCATAGTCATCACTATAAAAAATACGGAGAGGGTGCTTAAAATTCGAAGTGTTCATTAATTAGGATGCGTGTTGCGTATGAGGTACTGGAATTTTCCAAACATACCACAGCCCCACCCCCAGCGCAAACAGCCCAGCGTGTCATAGAGTCACAAACAAATGATGGGGTCAGACCTTTTGTGTCGAGAAATGAGCACAAAAGGTCTGACCCCATCATTTGTCGTAGGAATTAACCCTAAGGAATAAGTGACGTAGGAATGTTAGATAAACGAGTCAGGACAGACGCATGAGTCGCTCAACGCGCAAAGAATACTCAAATCAACCCCAACACGTCTTTGGTCGCGGCAACTTCCAAGCGCCGATTTTCCAGCAAGAAGGCGCCGCAGAGGTTTTCTTAAAACTGTTGAACGAATGTGCGGCACGCTATGTCTGGGTCGTCTACGCATTTGCGATTATGCCGAACCATTACCACTTGGTAATGATGACGCCACAGGCCAATCGAACGCGAGGAATGCAGTGGCTGTTGTCAACTTTCGCCTCGCGTTTCAACAACTACCGTCGACTTCATGGCCATGTATTCCAAGGACGATACAAGTCCAAGGTCGCTCCGAGTGGCGTCGACGTATCGCGTGTTATCAACTACGTCCAACTGAACCCCGTTCGCGCTAAGCTCTGCACCCTAGAAGAACTCATATATTTTCCATGGACTAGTGTGACGCTGCTGATGCACCCGGAACAACGCAAAGAGATCAAGGCTGGAGAGGCGCTCGTTGAGTTTGGTGGTTTCGATGACACACCCGCTGGGCGTTATGCACACCTGCAGCGCCTTCGACATGTCCACGCAAATGATCCCGACGGCTCTTACTTTAGATCGGACTGGAATGCAGCTGAGAAAGCCGAGCTTGAGATACTTAAGCACGCACCCAGAGCCCTACAGCCCGAGCCTAGCCTAAGCCGAGAAGAGTATCGGCAACGTGAAATAGTTGGCTGGAACAATGCTGCATCGTTGCTACTAGAGAGGGCCGGGAAAAATGACGTCGACGTGTCTTCCGAGATGGGAGGCAAACCATGGAAGGTTGCCATTGCGATTGAGTTACGCTGCAAGACCAGCGCGACCCTGCCTTGGATTGCATC
>CAJBPJ010000156.1 GCA_903957465.1 uncultured Opitutia bacterium | reverse complement strand
TCGTGGACGCCGCTTGCTTTTAAGGTGGAACCCGACACCCCTCTTAAGGTCAGTATCCATTGAATGAAGCGCCCTAGGGCCATCTACCTTTTCTCGGGCATCATTGCTTTTGGGGCGACTGTGCCTGCGCCCTCAAACCCGCTTTCACTCAAGGATGCCATTAACCGCTCCTTGTCGCATAATCTTGGACTAGCCGCTTCACGTTTGGATGCAGCGCAAGCGACAGAGGCCATCGAACTCGCGGATGCCGGATTTGATTGGCGGTTCAGTTTGCGCAACCGGCTGGGATCAGCACGCACCCTTACGGAGATAAATTCAGGTGCGCCTGCGACCGACACATTCGATGCTGAGTTCGGGATTACTAAGCCATTCTCATCGGGCGGTTCACTCACGCTCGGTGGTTCGGGTGCGCGCACATGGTACGACAGTAACGCCATCCCGGATGACGATAAAATTAATCTTGGGACTTCGCTAACCTTTACACAGCCCTTGCTCAAGGGTGCATGGCAGACGGTTAATCTCGCTTCCGTTGTGAATGCGCGCCTCGGCGCGGACCGTTCACGATTACAATTCCGTGCTACCACGCTTGATCTCATTCGCGACACCGAGACAGCTTACTGGACGCTCGCAGCCTATCGCTCGCTCGTTGCCTTGCGCGAATCAAGCCTGCGCTCAGCGGAATCACTTTTGGCGGAAGTCGTCGAGCGACGCAGATTAGGCGCGGCTACAATTCAAGAACAGCTCCAAGCCGAGGCTGATGTTGCTAATCAGCGCGTGAGCATTTTAAACGCAAAGCAACAAGCCGATGCAGCTGATACGCGACTGCGTAGCCTTTTAGGCCTCGACGGCACTGCGGATGCGCCCGCTGAAGTTGTCGTACAAGTGCTACCACCCGAGCAAGTTTCTGGCATTGATGATTACCGCAGGTGGCTAGGACAAGTTCTTGCCTTTGACCTCGATGCCCAAGTCCAACAGAGCACCGTTGAGTCAGCGCAAAATGACCTGGAAGCCGCGCGCATGAACGATAATCCGCAGCTCGACCTAGCGATTTCAGGGAGTGCGAATGGAGAGGCCAATCGATTTGGCAGCCTTAACTCAGCATTGAATGCTCTCCCGAACGATCACAGTTGGACGGGCGCTGCGACCCTGACACTTTCTTTCCCTCTCGGATTTCGTGATGCCGAGGCACGCGTTCGTTTAGCTGAGCGCAGTCGACGCAAAGCTGATTTACGACTCGCCGACATTCGCCAGGCCTTAACCTTTACGGCTCGTGCCAGCTGGCGAGATCTCGAAGCTGCCCGTGCCCGCCGTGAAGCCGCTGCGGCCGCACTTGAATTACAACAACAAGTTTATGAAGGCGAACGCTCGCGCTATTCCTCTGGGGTTTCCGATATTCCTAAAATTCTTCAAGCCCAAGCCTCGCTGGATGCCGCTAAAGTGTCTTGGGTAAGCGCACTCTTAGATGCACGCATTGCTTCTGCTCGTACGGCACGCCTCGACGGTACTTTGCTTTCTCGCCATGGATTTACATGGGACGACGCTGAATCGCGCAGCGGCTCAGGCGTTGGCGTCAATGACACCCTTCCTCCCTTAAAAAATCCATGAGTCGCGCCCGTTATATTCTTCCACTTATTTGCGTCATCGCCGGCTTAGCGTGGTGGCTTTGGCCTAAGGATGGTCGCGGATCTGCCGAACTCAACGACCCGGCTACACGTTTAATAGCGAAAGCCGTCAAGCGTGACATTGAATCCGTCGTCACCGTCTCGGGTTTCGTTCGTCCAGTTATCACGAGTGAGATTAAGGCAGAAGCGAGCGGGAAGGTTTTGCGACTCGCCGTCGTTATTGGCCAATCCGTTAAAAAAGATGAGTTGTTGGTCGAACTCGATCCAACTTTAGTGAAAGCCGATTACGATGAGGCTGCTCGGAATCTTCAGTTGCAGAAACTCAACTTAGAGAAGCTTTCTCGTGACCGTGTGCGCGCAGAAGCTTTGCGTGCCAAAGAGTTTGTTTCCATCAAAGAGCTTGAAGACGCTGTGACGGCGCACGAAGTCGGCAAGGTGCAGCTCGAGGTCATTCAGGCACGTTTAAATAAGGCGGCCGAAAATCTCCGTAAGACAACCATCCGCGCACCTCATGCCGGGATTGTCACAGACATTGGCATTCTTGAGGGCCAGGTAGTGGTGGGTGCCCAGTCTATTAATAGTGGCACCTTGTTGATGAAGGTTTCCGATACAGATCCCTTACGCGTCGACGTAAACCTCAATGAGTTCGATGCAGCACGCGTCGTTATGGGACGTGAAACAGACCTTACCTTTGACTCGTTGCCCGGTTTGCATCGCCCTGGAAAAGTGGCGTTTATTGCCCCCTTTGGTACGAGCGACGGGGTTAATAAAGAAGTCCGAGTTTTCCCGTGTCAGATATCATTTGAGTCCGGTTTTGGAGTGCGTCCCGGGATTAGTGCGAATGCGAGTATTCGTTTGGACAAAGCCCTCGGCTGTGTCGCCGTACCAGTCTCGGCGATCTTTATCGAAGATGCCGACCGCGTTGTTTATGTACGCAAAGGCAAGGAGTGGGAGCGCCGCCTCGTGAAGGTTGGTTTGGGTGACTCAACCTGGTCGCAAATTACCGAAGGTCTCGAAGATGGTGATGTTGTCAGTCTCTTGCGCCCAGCTGGCTCTCGCTAAAGGCATGTCGCTCGCTGTTTTACAAGGCGTGCGGAAAACCTATCGAATGGGTGAGGAGGATGTGCATGCCCTTGCGGGCGTTGACCTGACTTTTGAGCAGAATGAATTCACCGCCATCCTCGGGCCATCGGGCTCAGGGAAGTCTACCTTGATGCATATCCTTGGATTCATGGATGTGCCAACATCGGGCCGTATACTATTTGAAGGCGAAGATGTCAGCGCGCTCTCTTCTGATCGACGTGCTTGGTACCGCTCGCACCGCGTAGGATTTATTTTTCAGTCATTTAATTTACTGCCACGCCTGACTGTATTGGAAAACGCGACATTACCTCTACTTTACCGCGAAGACTTTCCAGACGATGCTTCGCGTGAAGCGGCAGCCAAGAAGGCCCTTGATCGCGTCGGCATGAGTCATCGCTTAACCCACCGGCCGACCGAACTTTCAGGTGGTGAACGTCAGCGTGTGGCTATTGCCCGTGCACTCGTTGGTCGCCCTGCCTTAATTTTAGCAGATGAACCCACCGGCAATTTAGACTCACGCAACGTTGATCGCATCCTCGAACTTTTGGGAGAGTTGAATCGTGAAGGTATTGCCATCTTGCTCGTCACCCACGACTTGGGTGTGGCTGCTCATGCGCGTCGTATTATCACAATGCGTGATGGGCGCGTTCAGGAGGATAAACAAACATGAGACTGCTCGATAGACTCCGTCCGGCGATTTCCAACGGCCTTCGCGAGTTGCTCGCAAGTAAGGTACGTTCAATCCTTTCCATGTCCGGAATTATTCTCGGGGTGGCTTCCTTGGTCGCGATGGTCACGGTTGTCCAAGGAATGGTCGGCAACTTCCGTCAATTCGTCGACGCAATGGGCGGCATCGAAAAGATCACAGTTTCCAAAGAGGCACTTCCGCGCGAGCAGCAACACCTTGCCGACCAGTCCGAGGGTATAACTTTACGAGATGTTAAATTACTGCGAGCGACAGTGCCCTCGGTTCAGTACGTGTCGCCTGAGGCTGATGTCGGCTGGGAACGTGTTTCGCGAGATGGTAAGGAAATCAACACGGTCGTCCGCGGTTGCACCTCCGACTTCCTGCCGGTCGCTCGTCGTTGGGTGGACAAAGGGCGTTTCTTGAGCGACTTAGACCAGCTTGTCCGGGCGGACGTGTGCGTGGTTGGCTCTGCCGTTGCCGAAGACTTGTTTGGTGCAAATGCGGATCCGCTTGGACAGACCGTCAAGGTGCGTGGACGAAACTTCGTTGTCGTTGGTGTGCTTAATAATATTGAAAGCACTGGCGTATCGATTCGGCCAAGCGGCGGCAGGTCTAAGGGTGGCGGCGGTGGCATGTGGCGCTGGCGCAATAGCGGTGTCTATATTCCGCTGGAGACCGCTTT
>CAJBPJ010000155.1 GCA_903957465.1 uncultured Opitutia bacterium | reverse complement strand
GCTCACATGGACGAGATTGGTTTTCTCGTTCAATCCATCACCCATGACGGATTTCTCCGCCTCGTGCCGATTGGCGGCTGGCCTGATGGTGTTCTTGCTGCCCAACGTCTAAGAATTCTTTGCCGCAGTAAAGGGCGCGAGTTGAGCGGCATCGTTGCTGCCATGCCCCCGCATCAAGGCGGAGCGCAGGCTATCACTGTCGACAGGGTTTTCGTCGATATCGGCGCACGATCACTCGAAGGTGCATTGAAGGCCGGCGTGCGCCTGGGTGACCCCGTTGTCCCCGATGGCCCCTTCACACCTTTGGCGGAAGCTGGTCTCTTTGCAGGTAAAGCTTTTGATAATCGTGCAGGTATGGCCGCACTCGTTCTGGCGACGCGTGAGCTTGATGCCGCTAGCGCGAAGTTGCCATGTGCGCTTCATGCGGTTGCGACGGTACAGGAAGAGGTTGGCTGCCGCGGAGCGGTCACCGCAGCTCGGTTAGTTGATCCCGATGTCGTTATTGTTTTGGAAGGTCCGCCCGCAGACGATGTTCCCGGATTAAACCACGCTGAATCTCAAGGTCGATTAGGCGGCGGCGTACAAATTCGTGTTTATGATCCTACCGCCATTATGTCGCCGCGATTGGTAGACTTGGCGGTGTCGGTTGCTGCCGAGCATCGGATTCCTTATCAAGTTACCGTGCGTCGTTCGGGTGGTACCGATGCGCGTGCTTTCCAGTCGCACGGCTTGGGCGTGCCCTCGATTGTCTTGGGCGTGCCTTCGCGCTATATTCATACGCACCATGCCGTTCTTGATCTGGCTGATTTGTTGGCATGTACAGATTTAGCCAAGGCATTGGTACGTCGACTGGATGCCAAGACGGTCGCTGGCTTAACGAAGTTTGATTAAGGGGAGGGAAAAGCAGGAAGCAGGAAGCGGGAAGGGGCAGAGAGAAGAGGAAAGCGGGAAGCGGGAAGCAGGAAGATGAGGCAAAAGCATTTCTCCGTGCACGGCATTTTCCATTCTTGCCCCGTGATGACGGTTTAGAGAGGGTATGGGTAACCCATGAGTGCTGAAAAAAAGCCTAAAAGCCCCAAGAGTCCTGAGGGACAGTCACTCGAGGATGCCTTGGCGCGCCTTGAAGCCGTGGTCGAGTCGATGGAGTCGGGCGACATCCCTTTAGATAAACTCGTGGCACGCTACGAAGAAGGCATGCAACTTTTGAAATCCTGCGAAGAAAAACTCCGTTCGGCTGAGCTACGCATCGAAGAGCTTTCTTCCGACGAGGACTCCGCAAACTGACCTATGGCGTTACTCGATGCCATTAA
Organism: uncultured Opitutia bacterium; assembly: GCA_903957465.1. Taxonomy (GTDB): domain Bacteria; phylum Verrucomicrobiota; class Verrucomicrobiia; order Opitutales; family UBA953; genus UBA8828. Next base: position 3,219 of record CAJBPJ010000155.1, on the reverse strand, counting down.
GGGCCCGGCAGACGTCCAGGCTCTTTCCGCCGACCAACTGCCTGAGCTTGCTGGCGAAATTCGCGCACGTCTCATTGCGGTCACCGCGCGCAATGGAGGTCACGTTGGCCCAAATCTTGGCGTCGTTGAATTAACATTAGCTCTCCATCGGATTTTTGATTCGTCCCGCGATCGGTTTGTCTTCGACGTCGCTCACCAAGGCTATGTGCACAAACTATTGACGGGTCGTAATGGTGAGAGCTTTGACCGTATCCGGCAGACAGGTGGACTCAGTGGCTTCTTGACCCGCGAAGAGAGTATCCATGATGCCTTTGGCGCAGGCCACGCTGGTACGGCTTTATCCGCTGCGACGGGCTTTGCGAATGCCCGCGATCGCCTTAACGAAGACTCCCATGTCGTCGCAGTCATTGGTGACGCTGCGTTGACGTGCGGCGTGACGATGGAAGCGCTTAATAACGCAGCCACTTCAAGCAAACGTCTCATCGTTATCCTTAATGATAACGAATGGTCCATTGACCGTAACGTCGGTGCTATTGCTGAGATGCTCAGTCGCGTGATTGTCACCCGTTCTTACAATCAATCACAACGCGGCCTAAAGAAGCTTCTGAATAAAAGTAACTGGGGTCGTGCGCTGCTTGATTTCGGGCGGACTTTGAAGCGTGAGATCAAAGACCTCTTTACGCGTAACTCGTCCCTCTTTGAGCAGTACGGTTTACGCTATATTGGTCCCATTAACGGCCATGACTTGCCGACGCTCGAACGTTATTTGCAGTTTTGCAAGGACGCGCCGGGTCCAGTGCTTTTGCATATACATACCGAGAAAGGCCGTGGCTTAAATGCTGCCCTCTGTAATCCCGAAAAATTCCACGGTACCGCAGCCTTTGATCCTGAAACCGGCGATCCCCTTTCATCGGGTAAGCCAGGTGCTCCCAAGTCTTGGCAGGATGTCTTTGGCGAACTTCTCGTGCGTGAGGCTAAAGCCAATACCCGCGTCGTCGGCAACACCGCGGCAATGCCTTCAGGGACGGGTCTTTCTCAGCTTAAACGTGAACTACCTGGCCAGTACCACGATGTCGGCATTGCCGAAGAGCACGCCGCACTCTTCGCCGCAGGGATGGCTGCCCGTGATCTGCGTCCGGTGTGTGCAATTTACTCAACTTTCCTTCAGCGCGCCTACGACATGGTTATTCACGATATCTGCCTGCAGCGCTTGCCTGTGACCTTCTGTATGGACCGCGCCGGCGTTTCACCGAGCGATGGGCCTACGCACCACGGTTTGTTTGATATCGCTTACCTACGGTGCGTTCCGAATGCCACCGTGATGCAGCCGAAAGACGAAGATGAGCTCTCTGACATGCTACACACGGCACTGAGCTCTGCGGCTCCGATGTTTATCCGTTACCCACGCGGTCCTGCTGTCGGAAAGCCAATCAAGTCTTCGCCAACGATTCTCCCGATCGGTAAAGCTGAAGTTTTACGTGCGGGAACCGAGATCCAGATTTGGGCGCTGGGATCAATGGTTCCAGATGCATTGGTCTTGGCCGATGCCCTTGCGGCCGCGACGGGTGTATCAGTTGGCGTAGTTAACGCACGCTTTGCGAAACCGATCGACGGTACTTTGCTCGCCGAACAGGCACGGACCGCAAAACTCTTTATCACGCTTGAGGATGCTGCGGTCACGGGTGGCTTTGGAACAGGCGTGTTGGAAATACTTTCAGAAAAAGCCGCTGGCGCATCGGTTGTTCGTCTAGGCTGGCCCGATCGGTTTGTCGGACATGCCAGCGATGTGGCCACGCTCCGCGCTGCCCATGGACTCTCCGCTGCGCAGATGCTCGAGCGCGCCAAGGCTGCCTGGCAGGCTACGCGCTGAGCCGCCTTAAAACTCGATTCCGGCCTTTAGGCGAATTTCCCAGGGGCTTTTATCGGAGACATTGAGGTCTCCCTTGTCCGCGTACGTTCCGAAGATCTGGGCGAGTGCCGTCATGCTAATGAAAAGACCGCTCTCGCGCTGATGACGGAAGCAGGGGCCAGCGAGCACGGCCGAGTATTCGAAGTCATTCATCTCTGCCCATTCAGTTTCTGCTACGACTTCCATTCCGGCGAACCAGTGAGTGTTAATCTGGTAGGCGACTCCTTGAGTGAGTTTAAGTTTGAGCGCATCTTCCTCTGATGCTGGCTTGTATTCGAATTCGGTGACGATGTTGGCGGCGTAGACCCAGTCCTGCTCGGCGCCGAAGTTGTGCTGGAGGAGGTATTTTAGTTCGACGCTATACTCGTCACGCAAGTCACCGTTCTTCGAACTACTCTGTGAGTAGCCAGGCTCGATGTAGATAGCTTGTCCCCATGACTCTTTGTCTGGGTCGGCGAGCATGCGCATGTAAGCGACTTGAAAACCATCGAAGCGGAGACCGTCACGAACAGATGTCTCGAAGTAACGGTAGTTAAGGTAGAAAGCAATTTGCTCGTTTTCGGAGAGCCCTTTCTCGATTTCCGTTTTAAAATCGAAACCGCGATAGCGCGCGTCGTACCCTGTTCCGATATTTCGTCCGAGTCGTGCCGTGGTCCATTGGACGATCTCGATTTTACCCGGCTGGAGCGTCTCCGTTAGGTAGGAATAGGTGAAAGGATTGTCGCAGGCTTGGGTTGAGGCGACAGCGAGCAGCAAGGGAAGGTGACGCATGTTCATAGGCGTGATGTTTAAAATGAGACAGTGTCTCATGAGGCAAGAAATAAATTGAGACACATTCTCAATAAGGTTTCTTAAAACCGGGTTTTTGTTTGAAAATCACTCATTATGAGGCACTTTCGAAATCTCAATGAGTCTCCTTGTGGTCATCCCAGCCTATAACGAGGCCACGCGTATTGCGGCAGGTTTGTCCCGGATTCAGTCTGTTTTAGGAGGCCATGACGCCTTGGTGGTGGTTTCGGATAATGGCTCAACGGATGATACGCGCCAGCGGGTAGAGGCGTGTGGCGTGTCGTATCTGCGTCTCGTTGATTACCCTGATAAAGGTTTGGCCATTTATTCCGCCTGGCGGCATCTAGCCGAAAAGAGTGACGTGCTGGCGTACTGCGACGCAGACATGGCAGCTGACCCTGAGGCATTGCTCCGCGGCTTGGCACTCATCCGATCAAGCCAGGCTGATGCGGTCGTCGGCTCCCGCTGGCATCGAGAGTCCAAGGTCATTGGTCGCGGCACGGGTCGATCACTTATTTCTT
>CAJBPJ010000154.1 GCA_903957465.1 uncultured Opitutia bacterium | reverse complement strand
GTCGGTGGCTATGTGACATTCGTCAGTAACATCGACTTCAAGGATAACAAGGACCGTCCTGACTGGCTCGACCACATCAACGCCAACACCCTGAAGACTAAGTTAGCCGGCTCGCTCGCCTCTATCTCAGCTATCCACCTTCTCAAGAGCTTCATCAATATCACAGGTTCGGCGACAGTGACACTTTCCGACAACGCTGTACGCATTGTCCTCTGGCAGTCTGTCATCCACGGCGTCTTCCTCGCCTCGATGATCCTCTTCGCCTGGAGCGAGCGCATCCAGCGCCATAAGGACCACTGATTCATGCCCTAGTGGTGCGCCCTAGGCGCGCCCGGGCGGCAGTTCCTGGGGAATCCCTGCACTTTGTTTCTGCGTCGTGCCAGGCATCGTGCCGGCATGCGCCACCTGTGTCTTCTCCTACCTTTATTAATTCATGCCTCGCCTGTGGATAGCGATGGTGATGGTTGGCCAGATATCGAAGAGCGCGCCAAAGGTTTTGATCCAAAATCAACCGCATCTTTTCCGCCCGCACCGCGTTATGCTGTCGTCGATCTCGGGTCACTTTCTCAAAACGGAATGCCCGTGGCCCTTTCTTCAACGGGTCAACGGGTTTTGACCGCGAGTGGCCGCCGTTGGTCTTGGCAATCTGGATGGCAGCAACTGGCGCTACCTTCGGACGTCGAAGTTAACTATGATATCATTCGTTCAGACGGTGCCGTGATCGGCCGCATGGAGCACTTCGATGCACTTGAGCCTTATGGAGAACTGTGGTTTTGGGATAGCCATGGCAATGGTCGTTCAATCCCAGGTACGCGCCGTGATTATACCGTGACAGATTTGCCAGGCGAAGAATCGTCTTGGGAGTTTTATCCAATAAAATGGCTTCGGGCGGATGACTTTTTAGCGCGTGCGATTCCGCTCACGATTGAAATGGCGCCCATTCCTATCGATGTGCTTGTCGCCAGTGTTGTGGGTGCACCTAGGCCGGTTCGGCGTCTCTCGGAAGCGTCAATCGCCGCAGATGGTTCTGGTTCGAGGTGGGTTAAGCCATTTCTTTCTGTCGATGGTGAGGCTGCGGAGTGGCGACTCGAAGGTGCTGGTTCACGTGCGACACTCTGTGCAGATGCCCAGCCACTTGCGCTCACGGAGGACGGAGAAATGCTTACACATTACCGTCACCGTCTTTATTGGTATGCCTCGCTGGCAACCGAGCCCGTGCCGTTGTCCGAATCCAATGGCGTCAAGCAAGCTGCGTTAACAGTTAATGACGCCGGCGAAGTTATCGCACTCAGTTTGGATCCATCTAGTTTAGTTTGGGATTTACAAGATATCACCAAGCCGCCGTCGCGATTAGTTAATCTAGTTGAGGCGGAAGAAATGTGGGTAAACTTTGCTTCCGTTGCCGCTGACGAGCACGGAGCTATTTTAGCTATCGGTTCGCGACTCAAGTCTGCTCAAGTAAAGCGTTCTTCAGATGGCGTCTTACTGACCGAAGGCTGGGGCGTTGGTGACGTCGAGCTTCGTATCGTACTTTTGATTCCGATGCGCGTGCGTTGCGATTTGGAGCGCGCTGTTGATGCATCTGGTTTGCGGCTCAACTTCCCGATGGATGACTCTGGGCACACGCCTGCGGCGCGTCCTATTCGCCTTTGGTTAAACGACGACCATGACGCCGGTGACTGGACGGATGACCCTGATAGCGACGTACCAGGCCTTGTCTTGCCGACCCCGCACAACGCCTTACAGCCACGGGTAGGGGGCCGCAGCGACCTTGTGGACTGGTTTCCAGTCTGCCTACGTCTTGGCCATGCCGCTCAAGATCTGCCGCCTTTTCGCCTGCGAATCCTGAGTGCCAACTTGCCCATCAACGCCGTTGAGACAAGTTTGCCGATTGCACGCGCCACACAGTATTTTCAACGCGAGTTTGGTTGGCGGCACGGACCTGGACTTAACCAGCTTTTATCGGAATCTACCAAGTCGATGCCGTCTGTGGGTGGCATTGTTCTTTCCTCTACCTTTTCAGATCAGCTAAAAGAAGAACGTTTATTGGGCACTGGTGAAGGAACATTCTTAATAGAGGGCAGGGAGAAGGGTGATGCCTTGGTATGGATTACGCTTATTAAGGCGAATGTTCCCGACTCTCGGGCGCCATTGGCAGACGAGATTTTGCTGCGCGCACCTTTGCGCATTAAAATTGCTCCAGTCGAAGATTTTTACCGTCAGTGGGATGCACGGGCTTTACGTGCGCGTCTTTCTCCAGAACCAAGCGCACTACCTGATGCCCAGTGTCCAGGTCCTTGGGTGATTTTTACGCACGGATTTAATGTGAATGCACGTGCAGGGCGCGCTTGGGGTGCGGAAATCTTTAAGCGAATGTATCAAGCGGGTTCATGTGGTCGCTTTATCAGCTTCCGCTGGTTTGGTGACCAAGGCTCTGCGAATTATGCAGCAGCCGTTGAATGTGCCCCCGCAGCAGCTGATCGCTTAGTTGAACAAAGTCGGTCGCTTGAACTTTTAGATCCCAAGCGGCCCTGGGTCCTCCTCGGTCATTCACTGGGAGCGTATGTCTCCGTTTTGGCAGGTCGCGAGCGGATGACAGGTTTGAATGTTCAATCCATCGTACTGATTGATGCCGCTCTTCCGAGTGAGGCCTTGGATGCAGACGCCCCTAGTCGTCGGGCTGATTACTCAACTGGCGAGGGCGTGTTGCAAAAACAGTTAATGTTACCTTTGCGAGGTCCCTGGCGCACGGTGGCGCCCTATACATGGCCAGCTGTACAAGCTTCTTGCTGGGCAGAGCTTTTCCCGATGGACGATTTAAGATCAACCTGTCGGTGGACGGGTCGCGTGCCCGGTGGAGCTCCGGTTCTTAACCTTTATTCGCGTACAGAAGACGTCCTGATGCCTCCGCCTGCCGACGCCGCTTTCTGGCCCACTTTGCTCACG
>CAJBPJ010000153.1 GCA_903957465.1 uncultured Opitutia bacterium | reverse complement strand
ATGGGCCGATGAGTGCCGACCCGAAACACGAATTAACCGTCCGCCGGCAACGTCCGGAGGATGACGAACCAGAGCGCGTACCGCTGACCTGGGCGCTGGTCATGCGCATGATCGGGTTGACCGACGGCTATAAGAACTGGCGCACCTGGCTCTTTGTATTGTGTGCAAGCCGAGCCATTCAGCTGCCAGTGCTCGCTTGGATGTTAGCGCATATTATCCGTGGTCCTATTGCGCAGAACGACGTCAAAGGCGGCCTGCTGTGGACGGCGGGCTTTATCGCCACGTTTATCTTAACCGAAGCCACCTTGTACTGGCGCATCCGCCTTGCGCACCAGATGGGCGAATGCGTCTTGCGCGATTTACGCAACGTGATGATGCGGCACTTGCTATCGCACCCGCTCGCCTTCTTCCATGCACGCAAACACGGCTCACTGATTAGTCGAATGATTGGCGACATCGAACAGATGCGCAATGGACTACAGAATAATCTCTTTATCACGCTTGTGCAGGCGGGACAGATGCTCGGTGCGGCCGTTGCGATGTTACTCATCCAACCGATGCTCTTCTTGGTCTTGTTGGCGATGGCACCGATTATGTGGGCGATTAACCGTCACTTCCGTAGTCGCATCTTGGACGCCTCGCGTACCCAGCAGGAAAGCTTCTCACGCGTAACGGCTGCCCTCGCTGAGACGGTGCAAGGGATTCGTGTGACGCAAGGTTTTGCGCGCGAAGAAACGAATGCAGGGATTTTCTCACGTCTGGTTTATGCACTGGCTGATAACGTCGTCCGCACCAGCCGACTCGTCGCACTCTTCTTACCGCTACTGGAATTAAACGCTCAGGCGTTCCTCGCTGCACTCATTGCGGTGGGCGGTTGGATGGCTGTGGCGACGGGTGGTTCGGCCGACGCCCTCGACCTGGTGACCTTCTTCTTCTTGGCCAATTTGTTCTTCAACCCGATCACGCTGATTGGCACACAGCTCTCGGAAGCCACGTTATCGATGGCCAGTGCGGAGCGTTACTTCCGCATCCTCGATACCGCTCCGGCCTGGCAAGATACGTCGACGGCTAAGGACTGCCCATCACTCCAGGGCAAAGTCACCTTCAGTAACGTCAACTTCTCCTACGAACCCGACAGACCTGTTTTACATGGGGTGAGCTTTACGGCGCAACCGGGTCAAATCATCGCACTGGTCGGTCATACCGGTTCGGGTAAATCCACCGTCGTCAGTTTGCTGTCGAAATTCTACCTCCCTGATTCCGGCGAGATAGCTGTTGATGGGATAAGCCTGAACGCCATCCGCCAGCAGTCGTTGCGGGCACAGATGGGTTTTGTTTTCCAATCCAACTTCCTCTTCTCGGGAACATTGGCGGATAATGTGCGCCAAGGAAAACCCGGGGCGACGGATGAAGAAGTTTTGGCGGCGTTCAAGGCGCTCGACTGTTTAGACCTCATCGAATCCCTACCCGAAGGAATTCATACGGCCTTATCGGAACGCGGCAGAGGTTTGTCGGTCGGACAACAGCAGCTCGTCGCTTTTGCGCGCGCGTTTATTAGTAACCCGCGAATCTTGGTACTCGATGAAGCCACGAGTGCGGTGGACACCTTGACCGAGTCGCGTTTGCAAGTTGCCCTCTACCGTCTGCTTAAGGGTCGGACCAGTTTCGTGGTGGCTCACCGTTTAAGTACGATTCGCAATGCCGACCAGATTCTGGTCTTGGACCATGGCAAACTGATCGAGTCCGGGAAGCATGCCGAGCTGGTGGCTGCGGGGGGTACTTATGCCCGTTTGGACGCCGAATTCTCGCGGCGGGGGGTCTAAGGTAAAGGGAGGGGCCAGGCTGACCACGGCGCCCGAGTCGACGACATCCGTTGCTTCCTTCCGGACCTGGCGGGTTGTGCCGCCTGCCCGTCGCATGGGGCCTGGCTTACCCCCAAACTGAGGCTCACGGTTTGCCTTTTCAACCCGCAAGTTACCCCCTACCAATCTACCTTCCCGATGGCTGAAATTCCGAAGACCTACGACCCGACTGACGTCGAACCACGCTGGTACAACCAGTGGCTCGATTCGAAGTGTTTTGCCGGGAAAGTTCAGCCCGAGAAGGCCTCCTTTGCGGTGATGATCCCGCCGCCCAACGTCACCGGCGTTCTCCACATGGGTCACCTCCTGAATAACACCATTCAGGACATCTTAGTCCGTCGCGCACGCCAAGAAGGTAAGTCGGTACTCTGGCTCGCCGGAACAGACCACGCCGGTATCGCTACGCAATCGCGCGTCGAAAAAGAGCTGCGCGAAAAAGAAGGTAAGACGCGTCACGACTTAGGACGGGAAGCATTTGTCGCCCGCGCAGCTGAATGGCGCGACAAACATGGCGGCATCATTCTCCAACAGTTACGCAAACTCGGCGCTTCGTGTGACTGGGACCGTACTGTCCACACCCTCGACCCCGATTATTCCCGCGCGGTCTTGCAGGCGTTTGTGACGCTCTACGAACGCGGTTATGTTTACCGCGGCAAGCGCATGGTGAATTGGTGCCCCGTTTCGCTGACCGGACTTTCCGATGAAGAAGTCATCATGAAGCCCTCCAAAGGCTTCATCTATAAGATGCGTTACGAAGTCGCCGAACTTCCCGACACCTTCCTCGAAATTTCCACAACCCGCCCGGAAACCATCCCGGGCGATACGGCGGTGGCGGTGCACCCGGACGACGAGCGTTACAAGCATTTGATTGGTAAACACGTTTGGCGCCCCTTCCCTCGCGAACAGATTCCTATCGTTGGCGATACTGCGGTCGACATGGCTTTCGGCTCCGGTGTGTTGAAGGTTACACCTGCGCACGACCGTACGGACTTTGAGATCGGGCAACGTCACAAACTCCCCATCCGCGATGTGCTCCATCCTGATGGACGTCTCAATGATCTCGCTGGTGACCTTGCGGGTATCGATCGCTTCAAGGCGCGCAACATGGCTGCCAAGAAATTAGATGCGATGGGTCTCTTGGTAAAAGCCGAACCGTACGAGAATACCGTCGGCTTCTCTGAGCGTGCCGATGTGCCCATCGAGCCACGGTTAAGTGAACAGTGGTTTATCCATTACCCAAAAATCGACGAAGCGAAACGCGCGGTCGAATCGGGCATCAT
>CAJBPJ010000152.1 GCA_903957465.1 uncultured Opitutia bacterium | reverse complement strand
GCTGGCATAACCTCCCCCAGTGGAAAGCTGAGTTGGGCTCCCACCTGTCGCAGGAATGATGTAGAGACGTGGCGACCCGCTTGAGCCTGAAGCAAAAATAATCTGCGTCGTATCAGGCGACCACGAAGCATCTGACTCCACTCGGTCATCCGTACGCAGGATGCAACGTCGTGCGCCGCCGTTGGCGTCACTCACGTATAAATCGAGGGTCTTCCCTTGGTTCGAAGAGCAAAAAGCAAGACGTGAACCATCCGGTGAAGCCGAGCCACCCGTAAGACTACCGCGCATACCAGCAATCAATGGACGGGCTTCTCCAAAGGGGTAAGGAGCGATGTAGAGGTCGGGTAACCCTTTAGCATAACTCACAAAAGCAACGCGGTTACCATCAGCCGACCAGCGTGGGCCAAGATTTTCACAACGGAGTTGAGTGAGCGGTCTCACATTGTTCATTAAAAGACTTCCCGCATAGACATCACGCTTGCCGCCACCAAAGGTAGAAAGAAAGGCGACACGCGTGCTTGCAAACAGCGGCTTCAAATTAAAACGACGGCCAAGACCGACTACCGTTGCATCTGCTGCTTGCAGGGAAATTTCCGAAACATCGCGACCTTGAATTTCTGTGTTAAAAGCAAACGATGGATTCTCGCAACTCACGCGTGCAGTATTACCTGCACGATCAACGGTGACGCGTACAGAACCTGAACTAACAACGGTGAAGTTTCCGTGCATCGCTAACGCAGCGCGCACAAGCGAGACGACTTCGGCATCTGTACCGCGCACTTCAACTTGAATTCTCTGCGCAGCTAATTCGGCATTCACATCCTGCTCAACGCGAACTTGCGCAGGGAGCTGCCCAATGGCGAGGAAGCTGAAGAATAGAAAGAAAGAGGTTCGCATGGTGGAAAAGGTGTTGGAATAGCGACGTTAGGCCTCAACTTAATGACGAAAGTCCCCCCGACTTCAACCTCACACCATGGCTCTCGATACTGCTACCGCTCAACAGGCCCTCCGTACCGTCCGGTACCCAGGGTTTAGCCGGGATATCGTTTCTTTCGGGCTGGTAAAAGGGATTGAGGTTTCCGCAGGAGGCAAGGTTGTCGTGGGGTTGTCTGTAACGACGGCCGATCCTGAAATCCCCAAGAAGCTCTATGCCGAAGTGGAGGCCGCTCTGCTTCAAGCTGGGTTTGTTGCTCCTGAAATCGCCTTAACCGTCACCGTCCCTAAAACCAGCCCAACCGCAGCCCAAGTCGTCACCGGACCCACCTCGGAAGCTGGAGTGGGTAAAGTTAAAGCTATCGTAGCCGTTGCTAGCGGAAAAGGTGGCGTTGGAAAATCGACGGCCTCGGTCAACCTGGCGGTCGCACTTGCCCGCATCCTCAGTGATCGCGGAAAGCCCGGCCACGTCGGACTGATGGATTGTGATATTTATGGTCCTTCCGTGCCGTTGATGCTGGGCGTGCGTGGCCGACCCCAGATTGAGGGCGATGTACTTTTACCCCCCGAAAACTTTGGCGTTAAAACCATCTCGATGGGGCTGCTGATTGATGAAGATGCTCCGGTCATCTGGCGTGGACCCATGATCATGAAGACAATCTCTCAGTTCGCTTCCAACGTTCGCTGGGGTGAACTCGACGTCCTACTCGTCGACCTTCCCCCAGGTACCGGTGACGCCCAGCTTTCTATTACTCAGTCCATGGCCTTGGCCGGTGCAGTGATTGTCACCACCCCGCAGACGGCAGCAGTTACTGTGGCGCTACGCGGTGCAGCTATGTTTGGAAAAGTGAATGT
>CAJBPJ010000151.1 GCA_903957465.1 uncultured Opitutia bacterium | reverse complement strand
GCGCAGCGTCTCGTCAGCGAGCTTTAGCGAGCGTGCCGTCAGCGCAGCGTATCGGCCGCTTAGCGGCATTATGACTCACCAGCCCCTTGTCGCGGCTACAGAACTTCCTATTTTCTCACGCATGACACAACGCGACGAAATGTGGAGAAAAGTTTGGGATCTCGCACTCAAAAATGTGAGCCCATGGGGTTTGATTCCAGGATCGTTTGACACCCTCATTATGAGACATGAAGAAGATGACTTTGAAGTATTGGCTTCTTACCACCCTTGGTCATCGCACCGCTGGGGCTCAGGCGAGATCCGACACTTCATCGATATCGAGAAGTTCCCCGAAGGCCTTCGTCTCACCGAAGAAGAGTCCGAGATATGCCGCCCATGGCTAACCCAGAACTTCCGTCAAAGTCAGGGGACGATCATAGAAGCAGGCGAAAAGCGCGGTGTGATCGACATCCGGGTCCACTGCGACGTCTGCACGGAACATGGCCCTGATCTACTCTCCCGCATGCCGCCCTGGTATGAGCGTAGTGCTAATGAGATCCGCAACATCGTCCTCAAGGTCAGCGAACTCCGCGGAATCTAAACTCCTCCACGCAAACCTCTGAACCGATTTGTAAAACCTTAACAAAGAGGGTCAGGCTACTTAATGGCGATAAGTAGCCTGACCCCTTTTGCTAACTTTTTGCTAAAAGTGTGTGTATATTTGAAGAGGAGCCCATGGATAGACGTTTGCAGATCCATGAGGCAGGGGCGCCAACCTCGCGGTAAAGTTGGCGAGCAAGGTTGAGTTTACGCACGTCTCGCTTGGGCAGGATGGCCATCTCGGTTAGGTCTAACTCAAGTATGTTGGCGCAGCGCAGCGTTTCGGCTTCCCAGTGCTCAAGACGTTTAGCCAGCACGGTTTCACGCGAGAGCGTATGTCCCGGGGCAATAGCTGCAGGAGCGCGACGAAGCTCTAGTCTTTCGACCTGTTGCAGCCCACGCCAGTCGTCCTCGAACGATTTCCCGTCCGGATCCTCCCCCGCCGTGACGCTAAGTGCCGCAAGGTAAGCTTTCCGGCCTGCTGGAGTGTCGCTGTATCCAACATACTTTTCAAACGCCTTGGCAACTGCCAGCCGGCCGCGTAGCAGTGGGTTCATATAAGCGCTCAGGCTCGTGACGCTGGCACTCTCGAGAGCGCGTAAGGTCTTCTTCTTAGCGCGGATTGGGTTGAGGTGGATGTAGTCGATGATTCTGCGGACTGACATGCCCTTGGGCGCAACAGTACACTTAAACCTACCCTGAAAGACATGTCCGCTTTCCTCGCGGTATCGATTGAAGCGCGTGCAAAACGCTGTGAGGAAGCGTTGCATACCAATCGAAAGGTCTCCTTCCGGCGCGAGCAGGCAAAGATGAAAGTGGTTGGGCATGATGGCGTAGGCGTAAACCTCCCAGTTGAAGAGTTCCAACGTCTCATTCAGCGATTCGAGGAACGCATGAATGGCACCTGGGTCGCGGAAGATCGGCTGCCGGTAATTGCCGCGATTGAAGACATGATAGACACGGTCAGTATGGAGGGGTCGGCGCTTGCGAGGCATGAGACATAGGCTGCCGCCAAAGCACGGCCAACCAAGTGCAGCGAAACTCCAGAGAGATTTCCTCAGTAAGAGGGTCAGGCTACTTTTCGGCCATAAGTAGCCTGACCCTCTTTGTTAATTTTGTGTTAGGAGGCCGTCGCTCAGCTCGCTAGTTGATTAGGATATAAGAATATTTACCGGGATATCAGCGGCGTGGAGGATGCCACGCAGGATGCCGAGATCTTCGCGGGAGTTAACGAAGACTCCATGGAAGCCGTTGCCTGGGCCAGCACCTTCGACGATTTCGCAGCAACCTAGGGCGGCGTCGTACAGGTCGCCGTCGACCTTCTTAATCGATTCCAGCAAGTCGACGACCTCGAGGTAAGCTTTGCCCGCGGGTGTCCGGAAGGGGCTGACGCGGTCGTACCAGTCGCTGCAGATTTCATCGATATCGCTGAGGCGCCCCAGCTCAGAGTCTTTATATGGAGCGAATGTTTCGATGATGTTGGGCTCGGTCACGCTGAGCACCTCCTCCCAATTCGGCCAATCGGGATCCTCGGCTACACCGCCAGCAGCCGCGAAGGCCGCGAGTACTTCTTCGTCGTAACATGTTTCATCTTCAAGGTGGCGGGCCTTGCCATCGAGGCCGAGCTTCTCGAGCCGCTCGAGCACTTTAATGACTTCGTCCTCATCATTCGCATCGAAGACCTCGCGCCAGGTCATGCCGTTGAATTCATTCGCAGGGGTGTCGAGCGTTAGACGGTAGCCATCGTTGTAGTCATTCTGTGCAGCATAGAGGTCAGCCCACGTCTTCTCGTAGAATCCGAGGACGACGTCCGGAATCTTGGGTTCTATCGCATCACGCTCGATCTCTTTGAGATGTTTCGCCGTAAAGACGGCAACACCGCCAAAGGTAAGTGTCTTAAGGAACTGACGTCGACTTTGGGGAATCATGGTGAATCCCATAATGTCCAATCACGCACCCGCGTGAAGAGCCTGGTGAGTCATAGGGCCGCTAGCGGTGTAAGCTGGTTAGCTGGCTAGCTGGTTGGTTGGCTATTCGTCAGACGGGAATGGTTCGATGTACCTGTTCATCGCTATAACGACTAAGCGGGCGCACTTTGGGTTC
>CAJBPJ010000150.1 GCA_903957465.1 uncultured Opitutia bacterium | reverse complement strand
CTCGCCTTCTGTTGCCCAGCGCGTATCAGTGCCAAGGCGCGCTTCTGCGATAGTTTTTCCAGCCGTATTAATCAAGGTCATGCGTGCGACTTGTGTGCCGGCTTGTAGGCGAGCTAAGGTTTCCGTTCGCCAATCTTGAGGTGAAACAGAAATCCAACGGTCCACGCTTTGCTCGATCGCACAAATTTGCGGTTCGCCATTGAGAGGGCGTATAAAGATGCGTCCGCCCGCGGGGTCGGGACTGATTTCATAGGCCAACTTACCTGTAGCGAAATCCAATTCGACCTTACTCCACTCTGCATTCGGTGCGATCACCGCTGGTTTATTGTCAGATACACGCAAGGCGGTGAGTAGTCTTAGAAATTGCTGGGCACGACCCACGCTAACTTCTAAGCGCCGCGTTGCTGTCGAGCCGGCCAGAACCGGCATTTCCCACCGCCCCGTTGCCCCAGCAGCATCGATACGGTGTAAAGTTAGTGAGCGTCCATCGCGCTTGTTCGTGAGGGTGATGCCTTTGACGCCAGCGGGATCAAAGTCACAAGGCTGTCGCGACCGTAGTTGATTCACAGGATTCTCCCAGGCGGCCAAAACTTGTTGTTCTAGAAGAAACGGCTGGCTCGGGTTGTCTTCCAAACATGCTTCGCAAAGCCCATCTTTTGCTGGCCATATCATCAAAACCTGACGTCGGTTCACGCCTTCAACCGAGATGCGCATGGTGGGTTTTTCTGCAGCCGTTGTGCGCCGTGGCAAAAAGCGAGCGACGTGTAGATCGCTCAAGCTGGCAACAGCGCGAGGCGTAAGTTCGACATCTGCCGCAAAGTCTAATGGGGCTTCAAAATGCCAAGCAGGTGCAGATTCTGTTCGGCCAACTTTTTCCCGACTTTCTAAAATAAGCCCCCAGCGTTGCTCTTTGCCATTTGCATCTGTCTGACGAATTCCAACAGCCCGTACTTCGAAAGCTGGGATGTCAAATACCGCATCCATACGGTAAGCCTCTGGCGTGCTGCTCAGGGCTTTGAGCAGCGGCTCGCCCGCCGTTCCAATACCGCGTTCACCGCCGTCGAGCCTCAACGTGCGTGTGCCAATGTTGCTTCCGTGCAGCGTTACATTAGCGACAACGGACTGACCATTGTCTGCGCCAACCTGGATCTTCCATTTATCTGCAGATGCCGCAGGAAGGGATGCATCAATGAAGCGTGCATTGGCTTCGCGAACTAACGCGAGCTCACCGAGGAGGCGCTGGACTTCCCAGGGGTTCGCTGGCCATGTGTAAGGTTGCGTAACAGACCAACCTGCATTCACACGCTCAAGACGAATGCGACCTGCGGGTCCTTCAATTTCTATTAAGTTGGGTTGAGTCGGAAATGTTAGGCCACGAAAAGTAGTGTCCTGACTACTTGGTATTGCCCACCAGATGACCAATCCGCAGGCGAGGTTGGCCAAAATTAAAAAGAGGGTAGTCCGCGTGATGCGCATGCCGCTTTAACTTCTGCGACGCCAAGCGGAAACCGCAAGCCCGACTGCAGCAATGAGCAAGGGTACAATTGCAAATCGCCAGCCAAGAGAGACAAGTTGTGAGGTTGCTGCGGTTAGCGTGAAGTTGTACTGAGGGCGAGGCGGGATTGAAACGGTACGCTCGCGTCCGCCCAACCAAAGGATTGATTGCAGCAAAAACGCTCGGTTACCCCCGCGGGAGACGCGCGCGTTGGCGGCGATTTCTGATGAGCCTATCACGACGAGCCGTCCGGCCTCAGTCCCTGCGCTTGCGGTCAAACCTGTGCGCCGCTCAGCAGCAATTGCCATGCAAATAGGTCCAGCCATGTCTCTTGCTGGGTCAAATCGTGCTGGCTGTTGGCGAGGGTCGGTTTCACTCCAAGACTCTACCGAACTGTAGACCATTTGCCAAACAGACAACGTGCTATCGGGTGCACTCCCTAAATCAAAAGTGACTGGGCGCAGTCGGCTTGCGACGAGGGGTAGGTCAAGCGTAGCCAGAACCGAAGCAATCGTGTGTAGTTTTGTATCGAGGTTTCGCAGAGCAATATCGCCGTCGGGCAGGCGACGCGACATGTCGGGTTCGTTAATTTGCGCTTCCGGCGAAAATATTGCCCAGCTTTCTAAGACCGCGTTTAGGCCGTTTTCGCGACCAGGATCAAGCAGCATGAGCACATGCCCGTTGCGGTCGTAAAGGTAAGCACGAATGAGTTCTGCTTCCGCAGGCGAAAATGCGGACACAGGCCCGGCAATCATAACGAGCGATGCGTCACGAGGAACTCCGCCCGTTAAGGTGAGCGGACGCACGTCAACATTGGCGAGACGTAATTGGCGGCTCAATTGACTGAGCCCGCGCGCAGCCGAAGCATCATCGGGCGCAAGTTCGCCATGGCCACGTGTCACATAACAAATAATCGGCCGATCGTCGGTGACTTGTATGAGTGCGCTGATGAGGGCTTCTTCAATTCGCCCCGCTTCAGCCAAGGCAGTGATTTCTGGGAAAGTAAGGATGCGCTGGCGGGTGCCGCATGACAAGATGATGGCTGCCTCGGGAGGAATTGGGCCATGACGTGCAGCTAGCTCCGTTAAGACAGGTGTATTTCGACCGCCACCTGCCCGCACGACACGTAGCCAGCCATGCGAAGATTTGGAGACTTCCAATTCAACCGCATCTAAGAGGCGACCAGATTGCCGCTCGGCCGCTCGTTGATCCCCGTTTTCGCCTGCTTCAAGTTCGACGGCGGTGACCCATGCATTGTTGTCCAGGCGATCTGGCGCACGACGTGCGATTTCCGATAACAACTTAACAGATTCTTGGGCTAAGGAGTGGCGTAAGTCTTTCGTTAAGTCTTGGCGCAGCCGCAGCGATGGAATGCCTGAGAGCGCGTTGAGTCCAAATGCTAAAGCAATTGCCAAAACGATTTGTAACCAGCGATTTGTCAGCCGGCCTTTTCTTGTTTCGGAAAAATCGTCGTGCGTACGCATGATTTTAGTCAGCGGTTTCAATGGCGAGCACGGTTAAGCCCAAGCAAAGGGCACATCCTGTTAGGTAAAGCACTACCGGCTGACTATCGATAATTCCTGAAGCAAAATCCTCGAGGTGACCAACGGTACGCAGGTGATCTGCAGGCTCTTTCAACCAGCCTAACCATTCCCAACCATCGGATGGCAGTGCATCGAGCAAACCTCCAGAAACAGTTAAGCCAAGTAAGCAGATAAAAGTCATTAAGGCTGCGAGCCCAGGGCTGCGGGTACGTGAACCGCAAAGCATGCCAATGGATACATGTAGTAGACCGCTTAAGGCGATAAAAGCGATACCTCCGCCCAGCGTGACTCCGTCCAATATGCGCGGATCGGTTGATGCGCCGAGTGCCTGCGCTGCGACGGCTGGAAAGATTGCGAATGAAATCCAGAAGATAACCCACGTTAGCCAAACGCTCGTAAACTTTGCTGTGACGACCGCGAGTGCGCTTGCCGGTGTCGTCAATAAAGCGCCGAGTGTGCCCGCCCGGCGTTCCTCTGCCAAGCTGCGCATGGTTAATAGAGGCAAGATGCACAAGAGTGGGAGAGGGAACCAGCGGAAGACGGCTTCCGTGGGCGTCCATGGCATCGGCGTCCGACTGCAGGCAAGAATAGCGTACCAGTGAATGATACCAAGCAGGCTTAAGAAGAGTGCCCACGTCGCCCACGTTGTCCAAGAGAGCCACGTGCTTCGCAGCTCATGAAGGAGTAATACTCGAAATGAGCGCATGGTTAAGTACGGACCTCCCGGTTGTCGCGGCGCGTGGCCGCAAGGAATATATCTTCAAGCCCGGCTTGTTCTTCGGCAACTTCGCGCACGCGAAGTCCAGCAGAGACTAGCGAGCTCAGGAGTTGATCGCGTGCGGGTGAATCCGGTGAAAGGGTGATACGAAACTCGCACCAGCCATCTCCAACCATGCGGACTTCGCGGCATGTCGATTGAGTATCCATTGCCCGGGTTAGACGTTCGAGTTCTGCGAGTGTGCATGCGGCGACGACACGATGGCCCCGCGAGGGTAGGAGGTCGCGGCGCAATTCATCTGTACGTCCTTGGGCAACGATGCGCCCGCGATTTAGGATAATCACACGATCGCAGACTTGTTCGACTT
The DNA here is from genome assembly GCA_903957465.1 of uncultured Opitutia bacterium. GTDB lineage: Bacteria > Verrucomicrobiota > Verrucomicrobiia > Opitutales > UBA953 > UBA8828. The sequence continues at coordinate 8,938 of CAJBPJ010000150.1, read as the reverse complement.
CAGCCAAAATGTGACTGGAGATTAGCACCGCCATTTTGCCACGGAGTGAGCGAAGTAAATCTCGGATGCCAAGGATTTGGTGCGGGTCGAGTCCGATGGTGGGTTCATCGAGCAAAATAATTTTAGGTTCGGCGAGTAAAGCGTCTGCAATGCCTACGCGCTGGCGAAATCCTTTTGAAAGATGTGCAATCAACATGCCAGCACGACCTTGCAGGTCACAATCGTGCATGGATTGATCCACGCGTAACTCAACTTGGTCTTCGTCTACCCCTTTGAGCCTTGCCCGCAGTTCTAGGTACTCGCGAATGCGGAGATCTTCAGGCAGTGGATTGTTCTCCGGCATATATGCCAAATGTTGTTTAGCCTTGGCGGGCTCAAGGGCGACGGATTCCCCCCAGATGGTTGCTCGTCCAGACGTTGCCAGCAGGCGCCCAGCGAGGATCCGAAGTGTCGTCGACTTGCCTGCTCCATTCGGCCCGAGGAAGCCGACAATTTCTCCCGGCCCTACTTTGAACGTGATATCCTCAATCGCCGTGAGCGCACCGTAGCGCTTTGTCAGGCGGTTAGCCTCAAGCGCTAGTTCAGGTTGGGTAACATTGTCCGCCATGCCGTCTTCATTGGCCCCGCGCTGCTGAAGGTCGAAGCGAGGGTTCGGAGGAAATTAAAGCACGTTGGTCTTCGCGCCAAGGGTGATTGGGGCCGAGCTGGCGATCCATCTTATCGAGCCAGTTGCGTGCGGCTGTGTAATCTGACTTCGCAATCGCACCGCGGGCAAGAGCGAGCAGCGCTGGTCCACGCAGTGCGTCAGGCGCCGTTGTCGATTCTGCGACTCGGGTTAAGCGTGCGATGGCATCTGGTGCTCCGGCTTCTTGCGCTTGCAGTGCTGCATAGAGGCGTGCGCGCCAGCCAAGAGATTGAACCGTCTTATCATTCGGAGCCGATTCCGCGGCAGTTGCAGCGACGTCATAAGCAGCCAGCGAAGGCTTCCCCGCTTCATGCAAGCCATCCGCGATTTCTAGTAATGCGACAACCGAAAGTGTTTCGCCCGGGTGGGCCGAAGCAAAGGCTGCTCGCCCTGCGTCATCTTTTAAAGATGCGTATTCTTCGCGAAGCGCTTCGCGTTGACTGTCTAACCATGCATCGACGGCAAACCAGCAGACAAGGCCGATAAATATGGCAAGGGTTGAGCCAATGATACGTTCGCGGTTGCGCTCCCAAAAGAGCCAAAGGCGATCTTCGGAGTCGGCATGAGCAAAATCCTCGTCGACGATGACTAAATTACGGTCGTCGTCAGGAGTGGTCTTCTTACGGCTTTCGTCGGACATGGCGGTCATACAGGCTTGGCAGACAGCGGGCTGAGTCAATCCCTCGCCGCCCTCATCCGCTCTTGTCTGGGGCGGTCTTTCGTCAAGTATGCGTACTCAGCCCAATGTCCACATCCACTGAACTCCTTAGCCGAATCGAAGCCTCAGGCAAAGTCTCTGCGGCTGCCCTCGCTAATATGCGTCTTTGGCTGGGGTCGGGAAGCCTTCCGGCTTGGGCAGTCCGCGGGCTCTCCGAACTTGTCGATGCCGCGGCATGGGACGAACTTGAAGACCGTTTTTACAAAGGCATCGCTTTTGGTACAGGTGGCATGCGCGGGCGCACTCAAGGTAAGGTCATTCCACCGTCCGAACTTGGAAAAGTGAGTGCACTCGGAACCCCTGAGCATCCAGCGACAGGATCTGCGTACCTTAATAGCTTTAATATTTTGCGAGCGACTAAAGGGTTATTCCTTCACCTTGCCTCTGCCGACCGACCTTCACCGCGATTAGTGATTGCGCATGATGTGCGACATTTTTCCAAAAGTTTTGCAGAAGAGGCTGCGTCGGCCTGGATTCAGCTTGGCGGTGAAGCATTTCTTTTTGAAGGACCACGCTCAACACCGCAGTTAAGTTTCACTGTTCGCTTTTTGAAAGCCGACGCAGGCGTTGTTTTAACAGCGAGCCACAACCCTCCTCATGACAATGGGTTTAAGTGTTGCTTGGCGACAGGCGGGCAAGTGATGCCGCCGGACGACGTGGCCATTATTAAACGCGTCGAGGCTTTAGGTATCGCCGACGTCATCGATCTACTTTCGGGTCCTGCGCAAGCCGCACAGGTTGTTTCCGCAGAGGCTGAAGCCGCTTACCTTGAGCAAATTACTTCAGGGATTCTCGACCAAGAAGTCATCGCTCGGCATACGCCCAAAGTCGTCTACACCAATATTCACGGGACAGGTGACGTGATGGTTATCCCTGCTTTACGGCGGATTGGCATCGACCCAATTGTGGTGGATGAACAGCGCGAACATGATCCCCGGTTCCCCACGGTCCGTTCGCCTAACCCAGAAAATCCTGAGGCCTTCACGCTCGCTCTGAAATTGGCAACTGAACATGGCGCTGACCTTGTTCTAGCGACAGATCCCGATGCCGATCGCGTCGGCGTTGCCGTCCCTTTACCTGAAGGCGGCTACCGTTTGCTCAATGGAAACGAAATCGCGGCATTGTTAACAGAGTTTCGCCTTTCCTCACTCAAAGCGGCAGCAATTTTACCACAAGAGGGCTCGATGTCTGCGGCTGTCGTGAAGTCCATTGTCACTACGCCGTTGGTTGATGCTATTTGTGCGCGCCACGGGGTTCGCTGCGTCGGTACCCTTACGGGCTTTAAATGGATTGCTGGAAAAGCGGAGCGTTGGTCGGCACGTTTAGCGGAACGGGCAGGGGTCGAATCGACACTACTCCCGCTGCGTCGTCGTGCAGCCCTCGCCTTGCGGCATTCAACACTCTTCTTGTTGGGGCTCGAAGAAAGCCACGGCTACCTCGCCGATGATGGGGTGCGCGATAAAGATGCCAATGCGACGGCTTTAATTCTTTGCGAGTTTACGGCAACCTTACGCGCACGCGGCCGGACGCTTCTCGACGCACTCGATGCTTTGCATTTAGTCCACGGAGCCTACGCCGAAGATTTACTCAATGTGACGATGGAAGGTGCCGCGGGTGCTACCTCAATCCAGCGGATATTAAAGTCATGGCGCACCAAACCACCCGTCACTGTTGATGGATCAAAGGTGGTTAAAATAAGCGACTTTGGCGTAGGCAAAGCAGAGATAGTTGATGAAGAAGGAGAAGGGATACCTCGCGAGGACTTCATTGTTGTTGATTTAGCTGACGGCCGCCGCGTGGCGGTACGCGCTTCAGGCACAGAGCCTAAAATTAAATTTTACAGTTACGCCCGCGCTGTCGTCGCCGACGGCGATGATCTTGCGGACGCAAGAAAACAGGCGCGCTCGTCTGTGCTCGCCTTGCGGGCTTGGCTTGAAGTAGATGCTAAGGCCCGGGCTAAATAATTTTATGCGTATACTATTCCTCATGACTTTACTTACAGGTTGCGGCACTGGGCCGTCGACGGATGCATCATTCCGTTCCGAAAAATCGCCAATGGCGGCTGCCCTGGCAGGAGAAGAGGTTCCCGATGGTGGACTGACGGGCGCTAATCAGCGCAATACTGAGCGTACACGTACGGGCGATTGGCGTGCAGTTCGTCCAGCTGTCGGACCGACCGAGTAATCTCCGTTAAACTGCGCCGCCAGCTAGCAGAGCTTTCCGTACGGAAAGCGCCGGAACGCTGTCGTGGGTTACGGCTACACCTAAATCTTGCATAACAATAAAGCGCAGGGTGCCCGATCGGACTTTTTTGTCGCGGCGCATCGCTGCCATTAAGTCTTCCGCCTTGAGCGGTTTGGTTAAGTTAACCGGCAGTGCGTTGAGCTTAAGCACGCTCTGTACTCTTCTAACCTGCGCTTCTGAAAGGAATCCAAGATCTTGCGAGAGTGTGGCGGCCATTGAAAGGCCGACCGCGATGGCTTCACCGTGTAAGTAAGTGCCGTACCCTGCGACGGCTTCAATGGCATGGCCAAAGGTATGGCCTAGGTTAAGCAGTGCACGTCCGTTAATCTCTGCGGTCTCACGTTCATCTTTAGCCACAATACTAGCCTTCATTTCGACACAACGCAGGATAATCGCAGCGAGCTCTGGGTGATTCCACGTGAGACACCCAGCGCTTTCGAGTTTGGCGAAAAGTGTACCATCGCCGAGAAGACCGTATTTAATAACTTCGGCAACGCCTGCCGAAAATTCTCTTACCGGTAGACTTTGGAGGACTTGCGTGTCCGCAAGTACGACTTGGGGTTGATGGAATGCGCCTACGAGATTTTTACCCTGCGGTAAATTAATACCCGTCTTACCGCCTACAGAGCTATCAACCATCGCGAGCAAGGTTGTTGGTATTTGAATAAATGAAACGCCACGCAAGTAAGACGCTGCAGCAAACCCCGCGAGATCGCCGACCACGCCACCGCCGAGCGCAATGACAGTGCCATCGCGCCCCATGGCAGCAGCAGCAAGTCCCTCCCAAATGCGCGCAAGCTCAGTGGATGACTTAGCGGTTTCGCCATCGACTTGAGTGATGATGACGGGCCCGTGTTCTGCTAAAGCTTTGACGAGGGCGGGCAGTGCCTTTTGCACACCTGGAGAGGTTACCGTTACGACCACCCGGCCTTTGGATCTTTCCGCGGCGGCCCGCATCACTGCCTCATGGCTGATGCCATTGCCGATGCGTACCTCATAGGTACGATCGCCAAGCGACACAGTGTGGGCAATGGAACTCATGGTGTTTACACTTAGGCTTCTATAGCCCCCACGGCAAGGCAGGAGCAATTACGCTGATAAGCCGACGAGAGCTCGAGCGTAGGCCGTAGCATTAAATGGCTGGAGGTCTTCAACGTTCTCGCCAACGCCGATAAACCGAACCGGAAGACCTGTCGCCCGTGCGATGCCAATGGCCGCGCCGCCCTTACCTGCGCCATCAAGTTTCGTGACAATGATCCCGGTTAGGCCAATCGCTTGATGAAAACTTCGGGCTTGTTCGATGGAGTTTGCCCCAAGCGAGCCATCGACAACCAGCCAACGTTCGTGCGGTGAGTGCGCGTGTGCTTTAGAGGAGACGCGGACAAGTTTACGCAATTCTTCTAAGAGGTGTTCTTTAGTGTGAAGCCGACCCGCGCTATCCAATAAGACGGCTGCCATGCCGCGTGCTTTGCCTGCGGAGATTGCATCAAAAGCTACTGAAGCAGGATCCGCTCCAGGCTTACCGCCGACGAGTGGCACGCTCAGTTTTTCAGCCCAGGCTTCGAGTTGTGCACCAGCGGCTGCACGAAATGTATCACAGGCCGCCAGTAATGTTGGGTGACCTTCTGTCTGTAGCTTATGCGCAAGTTTCGCTGCCGTTGTCGTTTTACCTGCGCCGTTGACGCCAACTAAGACAATCACGAGCGGTTGGGCCGACCAATCAGGATTCCACGGCTCTGCGGAAACATGCCGAGCGATGACGGCAGCTGCGACCTCAGCCGCGCCACCCGCGCGTAAATCAGGTTCACGCCGCCAAGCATCTTTCACTGCCACCATGACCTCGGCAGTTGTTTCCGGGCCAAGGTCGGCTGCGAGTAAACGTTCTTCTAATTGGGCTCCGGACGCAGCATCAAGTGGGCGTGCGAGCAGGGCGCTAATGGCATCTGCGGTTTGCGCGAGACCAGAGCGTAGGCGCTGGAAAAAACCGCCAGCCACGATTAGTCCTCAGCCGCTTCGCGAAGCGGGCGGCCGAGCCCTTCCTTCATCCGGTCGAGTACGCCATTCACAAAGCGGTGAGAGTCTTCACCTGCGTACATCTTGGAAATTTCGATGGCTTCATTAATTGTCACCACTGGCGGAATATCGCGGCGACGCAGAAGTTCGTGCACCGCCAATCGCAAAATAGCTAATTCTACTTTGGCGATACGCTCAATCGACCAGTTTTCGGCGTGAGCTGCAATCGAGCGATCAATCTCTTCGAGTTGCGCAAGCACGCCATTCACTAATTCCTCGGCAAAGGCGTAATAGTCGCGGGTGTGCTCTTGCATAAGCATGAAGTCATGCAATGCGACCACGACGTCTTGAGGCCGTTGCGATTCCCAGATGTAGAGAAACTGCATGGCAGCGACACGGTTATCGTGCCGGCGATTCCGCTTAGGCTTCTCGGGAGTAACAGGTTCCATTAGTTCTGGGCAAAAGGGTCGCCGCTTTTTTTCTGAGCGCGTTCTTCGTTGTCAATTTGTTCGAGGTGCTCGCCGAGTTCGACTCGGTGCACTGCCATTTCGAGGGCGGCACGAGCGAACTCGGGACCGCGGTCCAGCAATCCCGTGCACCGCGCTTCCGCTTGGGCACGATCTAAAGTGACGATAATACCATTAATCATGGGCACCTCACTTCGCAGTGCAGAGCTTTGCAAAGCGGAAGCGGTGGATGTCGCAATGATTTCGTGGTGAGGCGTTTCGCCGGCAATGACAACGCCTAAGCCAATAACCGCATCGTACTCACCTGTCATGGCGAGCATGTGTGCTGCATAGGGAATTTCTGCTGAGCCGGGAACGTGCACGACTTTGATTTGTGCTGGCGGGACGCGGGCGTCTAGCAAGGTGCGTTGAGCGCGTTGGAGTAAAACCTCAACCAAGTCGCTGTTATAGCGTGCGGCCACGATGGCGAACCAGAGGTCGCTGCCATCAATGGCGGTCGGTTTGGGCTTATCCTTGCTCATGTGTGAAGGGACGGTCGTTTAAACCAACAGGCGAGGACCCTTCCCGCAAGCCCGAATGGAGACAGGCTTAAAGAAGTGGTACTTGCTCAACGATTTCCAGCCCGTGTCCAGAAAGGCCAACAACTTTTCGGGGGCTATGTGTGAGTAGCCGAATATGTCCCAGTCCGAGATCAGCGAGGATTTGCGCGCCAACACCGTAATCGCGATCATCCATTTCGCCAAGTCGCACGCCAGCAGCGTCCGCCCGAACTCCGCCATCGGGCTGTCCGACATGCAGAATGACTCCACGGCCTTCGGCAGCTACGGCTCGGAAACTTGCCTCGAGAGTACCCCCCAGCCCGAATGACTTACCGTGAAAGAGTTCCGCCAATAAATTTTCGCGCTGAACGCGCACTAAAGTTGGCTCTTTATTAATGGTTCCGCGAACGAAGGCGAGGTGCTGTCGTCCATCCGTCGAGCGGTAGACGTGCAGACGAAACTTTCCCCACGTACAATCGAAGTCACTGGTAGTGACGCACTCAACCAGGCGGGTGTCTTTGCGCCGATGCGCAATGAGTTGGGCGATTGAAATCATGCGCAGGCCATGGCGTGCTTTCATTTCAATCAATTCAGGAACGCGTGCCATCGTGCCATCGTCATTCAGAATTTCGCAAATCACGCCGCTGGGCGAAAGTCCTGCAAGCAAGGCAAGGTCGACGGCTGCTTCGGTATGGCCAGCACGTTGTAAAACTCCACCGGGTCTCGCGAGGAGTGGAAAGATGTGCCCTGGACGAACGAGTTCCTCTGGACGTGTGGCCGGATTTGCAAGGAGTGCGATGGTGTGCGCGCGGTCCGCCGCGCTAATGCCTGTTGTGATTCCGTTGGCTGCGTCAACGGCGACTGCAAAGGCGGTGCGTTGTGACTCTTTGTTTTCCGGGACCATCTGATCAATACCAAGGCGTCGGAGTTGAGCTTCGACGGTTGGTACGCAAATGAGTCCACGTCCAAACCGCGTCATAAAGTTAACAGCTTCCGGAGTGACTTTGGTTGCCGCCATCACGAGGTCCCCCTCGTTTTCACGGTTTTCGTCGTCCGTGACTACGACCATTCGACCTGCGGCAATATCCGCAATAGCGTCATCGACTTGGTCAAAGGGTTTTTGCATAGATTCGCTTACGGAGTGTGAGAAGCCTTGTCGCTCGTGCAAGTGGCGACTGACAGATTAGCGATACTCAAACTCCACCGTCGCCGTCATATCATGGTCAGTTACTGCCCGAATCCAATATGCGCTAAAAGCTTTAGGGAATGTATGGTGGATGGCGTTGCCTGGGCTAATCTTGAAGGATGTGTACGCCAACCAGACCCCTGTGCCGTCAACATCAACCTCTAGCCGCACAGTCGCTGCTGCATCACCCTCTACGGTGACGGCGCATTGGTCGTAACCTGACATCAGGTAAGGATCTGAGTAAACGCCACTGCGAACAGCGCTTTTCTTCCAGGGGCCGCCTTGCCCGCGCGCTTTACCGAGACGCCAGAGATCATCAACAGCACCGACCCAAACCGCTGCGGATCCGTCAGCGCTTTGTAGTAGGTGTTTGTTAGGTTTAGCATCTGCATCAATGCCGGTCATGAAGAGCATCCCGAATTGCGTGCAGAAGTCCTCAATTTTACGTCCATGGGTCGACACCGCTCGCACTTTTGCCATGCCCTGTGCATTGCGCGCGGGCAGTTCAAAGAAAGTGCCGCCGACATTCAGGAGGTCGCGCTCGGTGGCGACTTCTCGACAGAAGCGGCTTGTTGCGATATCGCGATCCGCAGTTGCAAATGGAAGCCGCCAGCGCTTCCCGTCTTCTTCAATCACAATGGATGCAGCATCAGCCTTGATTGAAGGCATTGGACTGGGTGCGCACGCAGTGATGTTTTTAAGGGCACTGTCATCTTTGGTTGCGCTAACTTTAAGCGACTGGTCGATAGTGTAGAGTTGATCGTTAACGACCAGGCCGATGCGCTCGGCGCCCAGTGAGCGTAAGACCCCGCCGCGTCGTTGTTGTGTGCTCGCTGAGGCAAGACAGTCGAAATCAGCGTCGGCTGAATTCGGACGCTGATCTTCTGTCCGATAATGGAAAGAGGCGACGACGCCAGGCGCAGGCTTATTGATTGAAAGACGAACCCACGCACCTTTTTCGGCCGATGCAAAATCTACCCATGTACTTTCGCGTGCCTGTCCGGTAATTTCCCGTAGAGCTATCCATGTATCATTGCCTTGTCTGTCGACCCACACGGTGAACGTTACCGCTTCGTCGGATTGATG
>CAJBPJ010000149.1 GCA_903957465.1 uncultured Opitutia bacterium | reverse complement strand
CTGCTCATTACCATCGAGCAGGACTGTACCGAGAATATCTTCGACGGATTGCTGTACCTGTAGTTGCACGGATCCGTCCTTTCCAATTAACGGCAGAACTTTTAGCTGAATACCAATATCGCGCTGGGTGACAGTCGATGAAGTCGTGATTCCTGTGGTAGCGCCTGGCGTACTCGTCGTACCAGTGACAACTGGACGAGACTCGCCCACAAAGATTGTTGCTTCCTTGTTGTGCGTCGTGGTGATCGAAGGGTTGGAAAGAATATTGGTGTCACTCTTGCGCGGCGTGGAGGTGAGCCCGATGGTTGCCGAAAGGTCGTTATCGCCCGTGGGTGTTCGGAAGACTGACCCGTTGGTAACGTTTAGCCCGGCACCCGCACCCGAAAATCCGGTCAGCTTACTGCCTGTAACCGTCAGCCCCAATTGGTCTAACCCGCTCGCTGCGTTATCGGTGAGTGTAACCTCCGCAATCACCACCTCGATACGCACTTGCGCAAGAAGGATATCGATTCGTTCCACCAAGTCTTTGAGTAAGCGCAGGTCATCAGGCGTGCCCGATACAACCAAGGCGTTGCTGCGTGTATCGGCAACCACAGTGACTGACTGGCTAAACTCATCGGCGCCACCTTGCTCAGTAGCTGCAGCAACGGCTGCTGCAGGCGTAGCAGGTGTCGCTGCAGGTGCGGGCGTCGTCGTTGTGCGCCGATTCGCATTGGCCGCAGCGGCACCGGCACGGGCAGTTTTTTGACCTGTCACTAACTGCGTCAATAACGTCGCAATATCGGGAGCATTGGCATGACGCAGGGGTAAAACTTCCGTATGCGTATTCGGGTCTGAACGCACATCGAGCTGGGCAACTAAACCGTCAAAGAATGTTTGCTGGCGAGGATCTCCCAGCAAGATGACGCGATTAGTGCGATCGTCTGAACTAAACGTTGTGCCACTGGATAGACGTCCCGAGAGCGGCCCACTGAGGAGTGTTGTTAGTTTGCGCACTACGTCCGCTGCATTGGCGTGCTCTAAAGTGTAAACTTTAGAACCAAAATCTAACTTAGGGCGATCGAGCTCTTTGAGGATCGCTTCAATGCGCTGTAAATTCGAAATCGAATCCGTAATCAGAATAGAATTCGTGCGGCTAAAAACAATCGGGGCGGCGCCTAGCGTGCCATTTAAAGTTGATGCTAGCTGTGTTAAAAACTCTGTGGCGGGTATGAACTGGAGGTGGAAAATCTTTGCCCCCACGCGCCCAGAAGGCGCGAGCCCAAGGGTCGAACCCGCAATCAGCGCCGGTGTCTCGGTGCGAGCGACGGCATTCGGAACGACTTTCAAAAATTTATCGCCCTGGGCTATAACCGCACACCCATTGAGACTGAGAAGTGTTTCCAGGGCTTGGAGCGCTTCATCGCGCGTCGCACCTTCAGGCAGCGAGAGATTATAAGTGTTCGCAGGAAGTGCTTGCGGGCGAAGGACTGCCTTTCCGGTCCAGCGCTGCAAAAGTTCAATCACTTGCGAAACGGTTTCATCGCGCAGAATAACAGGGCCGACTTTATCTGAACCAGACAAGGACGGGGCAGGGATCGCAGCAGCGACCGCAACCGTGGGAGGGGCAGGCACATCTGTCGTAGGTGCCGGGTCAGCCATCGCTGCCACAGCGAGTAAAAATGTAAGGGGAAGCGAGGAGCGTTTGGGAGAAGCCACGGTGCGTTAAAGATGTAACAGACATTCGGAAAAGTCGTTCAGTAAAAATGCTAAAAATCACTTAGTTTGGCCGACTTTTCCAGAGGAACGGGGTTGGAGAGGCCCAACGCCCTAAGGGTGAACATCTGTTCACTTATGGCTTGTCCAAGAGTTTATCTCCCTTTATTTAAAACCTATTCCGCCATGCGTGACGACATACCTAAATGGATTGGGCCTCCCCCTCCGCGCACATCGAGTGCCTGGAAATCATGGCTTAAGAAGTGGCAAAACTATGCACTCGAACACCTCGGTGATGCCGATGCCTTGAACCCTGAAATGGAATTTGGGCTGCTCAGTCCAACTGAACGTAAAGCGCGCCTGCTAGCGCAAGAGGTCGATCGCCAACTTTTTGCGGGTTTATCCGGAGACGAATTCACCATCCACTTAGATTTAGGGGATCGTGATCTGGTCTATGCAGGCACTCAAGCTTGGCTCACAGGCAAAGCAGTATTTGGTCATATTCCTGTGCAGGTTGCTCAAAAAACAGATCCTTGGCTCGAAAGACACGCAACCCCTGCCCGAATTGCAGTTGCCCAAGCGATTCACGTTGGACTGCTCGTTGGGTTGCGCGGAAAACCGTGTGAAGAGCCAGACGGGGTTATGGCTTCTTCCGCTTACGTTGCTGCGTGGATTGTCGGTAATGCGAAAGCGATTGAGGCCGACCCTCGCTAAACTATTGGCTAGTTTGACTCGCCTGCTAAAGTAGTTGTCCGTACTTCTATATTCTTGTGGAAATCTTCGCCTCACTTCTGGTCGGTGCTCTAGCTTTCGCAGTCGCTTGGTTTATTCGTAAACCCCAAGGCGACGGCGCCGCTCAGGCCATGACGACGGAGCTCCAGCGTCAGCTCAATGAAGCGAAAGTTGCTTTAGATTCAGCCCGGGCCGCACACTCCGAAGCGTCGCAACGCGCAGCCGCAGCGACTGCCGAAACTAAATCTGTACGCGAAGCACTCACGAATGCCGAAGAGCGTCACAAGGTTGAGTTGGCTAAAGTCGATCAGCGCCGATCCGAAGATCTCACTGCACTCCGAGATTCTTTTGCCAAGCAGAGCCAAGACATCTTGAGAGCCATGACGCCCGACGTGACGAAAGAAGTCACCGCACGCGTCGAGCCCTTACTCGCACAAGTAAGAACAACTTTAGCTGACTATCGCACAACACTCCAGGGCAGCATGAAACTTCAGGACGACGCTCTTGCGGGCGTGCGCGAGCGCATGGAGAATTTAAGCAAGGCGACAGAGACATTGGCGACGCAGACAGGCGACTTTACCGCAATCCTTAAGTCGTCTTCGCACCGTGGCCGCTGGGGCGAGCAAACCTTACGTCGCGTAGTTGAAGCTGCGGGGATGAGCCCGCATTGCGACTTTACGGAACAAGTCTCGTCT
>CAJBPJ010000148.1 GCA_903957465.1 uncultured Opitutia bacterium | reverse complement strand
GAGGGTGCCGAGGCTCAAGTGGACGCGCTCCAGGCTGAGGCTGATGCGGCAGAGAAAATTTTAAAGACCCAGGCAGCAGGGCTCCGTAAAGTGCGTCAAAAGGCGGCGACGAGTTTAGCCGATTCGGTGGCTCGTTTGTTGGGTCACCTAGGTTTTCAGAAAGCTAAATTCAAAGCTGAAATTATCGATGCACCTTTGTCTGCGACGGGTGATAGCGCGGTTCGCTTTTTGTTTTGTCCGAATGCCGGCCAAGACCTGCTTCCTTTAAGCCAGATTGCGTCGAGCGGTGAAGCTGCCCGAGTGATGTTGGCGTTAAAGACAACCTTAGCAGCGTCAGATCGCACGCCGGTTTTGGTGTTTGACGAGGTCGACGCCAATGTGGGTGGCGAAGTCGGCGCACAGGTAGGGCGCGAGCTCGCTGCCCTTGGTGGTCGCCACCAAGTCATTTGTGTAACGCACTTGCCTCAGGTTGCCGCCCTTGGTCGTCAGCACTTTGTGGTCACTAAAGAGCAGGACAGTACGTCAACAACTGTCAAAATTGATTCTGTACACAAAGATACATCGGTGCGCGTGGCCGAGCTCGCTCGCATGTTGGGTGATCGCTCAAGTCGCACCGCCATCACGCACGCGAAGGAATTGTTGGCGATGGCCAAATAACTTAGCGGACGGTTCGCCCGAGTTTTCGTTCGATTGCGCGAAGCCCTAGCGCAGCTGCCCATGGCTTCGGCAAGCGCGCGGAGAACCAAGATAAAATCCGATTACTCCAGCCCGTCACGATTTGTGGCTGAGCGGACAACATCGCAGCGATTGCTTGGTCGACGCAGTCATCCGAACTTTGTCCAGGCAGGTTGGTGGGTTTAGAGAATCCAGCGGCCTTAAAGAAGTTTGTCGAAACAGGCCCTGGACAAACTGCTACACACCTTACGCCGTGAGGTTTGCCTTCGCAATCGAGTGCAATGCTCCAATGGAGTAGAAAGGCTTTCGTGGCAGCATAGGCGGCCATGAGGGGCACGGGTTGGTAGGCAGCCAGCGAGGCAATATTCACGACCATGCCGCCGTGTTGTAATAACATTGGCCAAAGCCGACCCGTGAGGTGAACGGGGGCTCGGCTATTGACGTCAATCATTCGCAAGGTGTGTTCGAGTCCCGGGCTAGGGAACTCCCCGTAGGCTCCAAAGCCGCTGTTATTTATGATTAGAATCCTGCCCGTGCGTGGCATCAGTTTTTGTAATGCAGCCACAACTCCCTCAATCTCAGCAGGTTCAGCCAAGTTGGCGGTTAAATGAATCCTGTTAGGGCTCAATACCCAGCCTTCAGGGGGTGTTCTCGATACGTTGCATACGACGGCTGAAGTCGTAGACTCTTCTATGCGCCTTAGGAAGGTGCGTCCGATTCCGGATGATCCGCCTGTAATAACGATGAGCTCAAACTCGCGAAAGAAACTGGCAGAACGTTTAGGGAAAGGGTGCATAGCCTTAGGTCCAACCACACAAACCCAACGCACCATCATGAGCAATGCGTCAGTCATCATCACGGGGGTCCATTTGGACCTCACTGAGCCCCTCAAATCCTACGTTAACGAAAAGACTCAAAGGCTTTTTCGTCACAACGACAGGATCGTCCGTGTCCTCTTTGAGCTTGTTCACGCCCGATCGCGTGACCATGCCAACGAGTTTGCCGCCCAGGCGAAGATTGAAATCGCCGGGCCGGACATTGTTGTCCGCGTCGAGTCAGATGACATCTATAAATCTATCGATTTACTGATGGATAAACTCGATCGTGCGCTGCGTCGACGGCACCGTTTCGATAAAGTGAAGCGTCACCTCGGCGGTGATGCTTCCGCCTTAGCGGCATAATTTTTTGTGGGAGGTGGGTTCAAGGCCTGGGTTCGCCCAGGCCTTTTTGTGCCTATTGTTTCTGTATGTTGCCTTTACTCCCTGCCAGAGAGTCCATACCCATTGCCGTGGTGAGAATCTACTTCATCGGCATCTGTGGAACGGCAATGGGCAATGCAGCTTTGCTCATGCGTGCACTTGGACACGAGGTCTCTGGCTCAGACACGGGCATCTACCCGCCTATGTCGGATCATTTGCGGAATGCAGGTGTGGAAATTCTTGAGGGCTGGGACGCATCTCGCTTAGCAAAGCTTAAGCCAGACTTGGTTGTCATCGGGAATGTCGTCTCGCGTGGACATCCTGAGGTTGAGTGGCTTTTGGAGGCGCGTACGATACCCTATGTTTCGTTGCCGGAGTTATTGCGTACCCGGCTATTAATAAACCGTCAGAACCTAGTGGTCGCGGGGACGCACGGTAAGACGACAACCACCTGCATGGCTGCGGTGCTTCTGCGTAGTCACGGGTCAGATCCAGGCTGGTTGGTGGGCGGCGTACCACGCGATCTCCCCGATAGTTCTTCCCCAGGCAAGGACGGCGGTGCTTTTGTCATTGAGGGAGACGAGTACGACTCAGCATTTTTTGATAAGCGCAGTAAGTTCATCCAGTACCTTCCCCGTGTTCTGGCATTAAATAATATTGAGTTCGACCATGCCGATATTTTCAGGGACCTCGAAGATGTCCTGCGTACCTTTTCGCATGTTATCCGATTAGTTCCGCGCGATGGTGCGATTGTCGCTAACGGCGATGACGAGAACGTTTCCCGTCTCCTGACGTCAGTAACGTATTGCCCGGTCATTCGGGTGGGTACCGGGCAGAGCAATGACTGCGTGATTGCGGACTTCAAAGAAGACGCCGCCGGTAGTTCTTTTCGACTTATCTGGAGGGGAAGAGAGTGGGGCAGGGTTCAGTGGGCGCTTTCCGGACTCTTCAATGCGCGTAATGCTGCCATTGCCGCCGTTGCCTCAGGGATAATGATTCAGCGGGAAGATCCGACCTGTCTGAAGCTCACGAGCTTGAATGCCTTTCAGGGCGTAATGCGCCGGCAACAAGTTCTCTCCGAGAGTTCCAAGCTCATCGCCATTGAAGACTTTGGGCATCACCCTACCGCCCTGGCCTGTACCCTGGAGTCGCTTCGGGCGCGTTACCCCAATCATGTGCTCGTTGCTTGTTTTGAGCCACGCAGCAATACCGCAGCTCGCAAAGTTTTGCAGGATGGTTTTCGAAAGGCCTTAGCCCTTGCCGATGTCACCTTAATCTCTGCTCCACATCGCGCAGAAAAACTTGGAGCAGAAAGCTTCGATAGTCTCGGTGTCTCCGCAGAACTTGTCTCAAGTGGGCGTCAGGCATTTTCACTTACTTCACCCGAAGAGCTCCTCATAAAATTACGCACCGTGCTGTCCGGCTTAGACAAGCCGGCTTGCATCATCTTTTTCTCTAACGGATCTTTCGGCGGCATCATCCCGCGCTTTGTCAGCGGGAAGTGAGCCTTAAGTTAGCCCAAGAAATTTGCGCGCATCTAGGCAGTCGACTTCGATTTGTTGACGTAACTTATGTAAATCTTCGAAGCGCTGCTCTGCACGCATGCGCTTCAGCCATCGTACGCGAATGCTATTCTCGGGGACAGGTGGGGTGCT
>CAJBPJ010000147.1 GCA_903957465.1 uncultured Opitutia bacterium | reverse complement strand
CCTCTCCGCCGTCGTCGAAAACAAGTTCGGCGTATTAGCACGCGTTGCAGGCATGCTCTCAGGCCGCGGCTTCAATATTGAGACACTCAATGTCGGACCGACGCATGATGCAGGGTATTCACGCATCACCGCTACCGTGGTTGCCGACGAGGCCGCCCTCGATCGTTGCGTGAAAGCTTTAGATAAATTGGTGAACGTTATTGCTGTTCACGACTTCTCCCGCGAGCAGGTCGACCACGTCGCCCGCGAACTCGTTTTAGTGAAAGTCAAAGCAAGCAAAGTGACGCGTTCGGAAATCATTGAAATCGCTGGTCTCTTCCGCGCGAAGATTGTGGATGTCGCGACCGACGCCGTCGTCATTGAATTCACCGGCAATGAGAGCAAGATCTCAGCGTTCCTCGCCTTGATTTCACCTTTCGGTATCGTCGAAACTGCCCGCACCGGCACAGTGGCCCTCGCTCGCGGTAAAAAGAAGGCTTAAGCCGATAACTCGGCACCGGTATCGGTTACCGCAGCTAAGCTGCCATGAAGTTTCCACAGCTCGATCCAGCTAAGCGCAAAAAAATCGTTTACTGGGCGATTGGACTCTTTGTCTTTAATTTTCTCATCTTCGACATCTTGCCAATCTTCCAGCGCAAGCCGGAGTGGAGCGAAATCGCAGCGACCATCACTCAAGTGAGCCAAACGACGTTACCCAAGCAGGTGGGAGACACAACGCTGGTAGAGATACGCCCGTCGAAACCCTGGGAATTTACCTATCGTTACGTCATTGACGCGGAGTCTGCCCAGCTAGCGCGAGACCCGCAGACGCGTGAGACGTTTGCATCGCTGATGCGAAAGGCACTCGAGGACAAGTACCGCGACTCGACCACCAGCTCCATGGGGCTAATCCGTAAGTTGCACATCACCTGCATCCACCGCTACGAGGACAGCGCTGGCGAGCTCGTGATCGATATCAAGATTGAACCCAAGGTGCTCGAGACGCGCTGACGATCCAAGCGTGTCGCTTTAGTCCTTAGTCTTTAGTCTCCAGTTGCCCCCTGGCTCTTACGCTGATAGACCGCGCGAGCGACGGAGCCAGCGCTCGGCTGGACCGAAGATAGCAAGATCGGCGAGGAGGCCGACAAGCATGACCATGCCCATCACGCCGACGACCTGCTCCATGCGTAGTAACTCGCGACCATCATGGAGCATCGAGCCAAGTCCGTAGCCGCTGAGAATGACGACGAAGATTTCTGCCGCCATGAGCGAACGCCAAGCGAAGGCCCAGCCCTGCTTCATGCCACTTAGTACGCCTGGCAATGCAGCGGGCAGGACAACATGGGACCAAAGATGGAAACCGCGCGATCCCATGGTCTGTGCGGCACGTACATAGAGAGGCGGCACAGCGAGGACGGATTCCTGCACGGCGAGTACTACAGACCAAACCGTGCCCATGACAGTGACGAAGAGAATAGCGGACTCTTCCTGACCGAACCAGAGAATGGCGAGCGGCACCCAGCAGACGGATGGGAGCGTTTGAAGCCCGAGCGCAAGCATACCGAGAGTATCACGCACAACGCGTACACGTGCACAGAGTGCACCGAGCGGGATACCAATAGCGGCACCAATAAGAAAACCTGCACCAAGGCGCTTCAGCGTAACAAGCGTCGCGGAGATTAAAGAACCATCAAGCAGTGCACTCCAAATCCACCGTCCAATGTCCGAAGGCGTAGGAAGAAAAGGCGACCCTGGAGCATAGTGCGCTACCAATAACTCCCAGAGACCAAGCGCGACGGTGAGAGCAAGTAAAGGTGCGATGACGCGACGTGGGCTCATACGACGGACTCGCTGGTGGCGAGGTGGGTGGCGAGGGCGGCGGTAACCTCGGCAGCAAGGTTAGCGAGCGCGGGATCGTTGATGCGGCGAGGACGCGGAAGGTTGATGTCGAAAACTTGGCGGACGCGTCCTGGATTGGGCGAGAGGAGAACGACACGATCGCCAAGGCAGACGGCTTCACGAATATTATGCGTGACGAGCACGATGGTCTTTCGGCGCTGAGTGAAGATGCGCTGAATATCTCCGTAAAGCTGATCGCGGGTGAGTGCGTCGAGGGAGGAAAAGGGTTCGTCCATCAGCAGCACACGGGGATTAGGTGCGAGGCAGCGTGCAAGCGCAACGCGCTGGCGCATACCACCGGAAAGTTCATGGGGCCGTGCACGCTCGCGATCGGCAAGGCCGACGAGGTCAAGGTAGTAGCGGGCGACCTCGAGACACTCGACCTCGGTGAGGTTGGACTTTAAGCGAAGTCCAAAGAGTACGTTGTCGAGGACGTTGAGCCAGGGAAAGAGCGCGTCCTGCTGGAACATTACCATGCGATCGCGTCCAGGAGTACGTACAGGTTCACCATCGAGGAGCATACTGCCAGCGTCCGCCTGCTCGAGTCCGGCGATGAGCGAAAGGAGTGTCGACTTGCCGCAGCCAGAGGGTCCGACCAAGCAGACAAACTCACCCTGGCGGACATTGAGGTCGATACCTTCGAGGGCTGTGACCTGCCCTGCCCCACCGTTAAAGCTTTTGGTTACGCCGTGAAGGGCGAGTTGGACGGCATTCTCAGCGGACTGGGTCATCGACAAGGTTCTCAAGAAGGGGATCGATCGTGATCGTGCGGGGAAGAATGCCCACGTCGACGCTATCGCGCAAGGATAGCTCGAGAGCAGTGGCAATATTTCGCCGACGGGTAGCGGCATCGGCAACCGGTGCAACCAGACGAATGCGGCCGAGAGCATTACGGATCATGGCCTCGTCAGGTGGGGCCGACTTTGTCTCAGCGGCAAGGCCCGCCCGCACAAGACGCACCTGAAGTTCGGGTTCTGCGACGAGACGATCTCGAAGCGCTAACGTTGCTCGGGTGAAAGCAACGATTGCATCCCGGCGAGATGATTGCGCCAGCGACTTTGAGGATGCAGCCAGAAGGGTGACAAAGGAATCAGGCCGCTCGACCAAAATCTCGCCGCCGAACTCTGAGGTTAGGCGACTCACCCAAGGCTCCACCGTCCATGCAGCATCAACCTCACCCTTCGCAAAAAGTAATACGAGCTCGGGGTTAGCCATCGGCAGCACGGAGGCATCACCGCCAGGGCCTGTCTTTATTTTCAGGCCGCCTGACTTTAACCAGACACGTGCATCGATGTCTTGAGTATTACCCAGCTGGGGCGTCGCAATACGACGTCCACGAAAATCTGCGGGCGCCTTAAGTCCGCGGCCCTTTTGCACCACGAGAGCGTTCCCACCTTGCGCGATCGGCGCAAGCAACCTGAGACCTTCGCTACGCGTGCGTACATAACCCGTGAGTAGCGGAGAGGGACCGATAAACGTTACATCAATCGAGCCCGCAAAGAGTGCTTCGACCGCCGAAGGACCTGCATTGTAAGCACGCCACTCAATCTGCACACCAGCGGGTAAGCGCGAGGCATACCATGCTTGCCCTTCGCGTTCGAGTTGTCGGGCAGCCAGAGCTGGGGCATGCGTTAAGTTCGGGAAAAACCCGACGCGTAAGGTGACCGGCTCGGCCGCTCCCACGGCAGTCGCCAAAAAAAGAATGAGATGACGCACATTGGTCATACCCCCAGTTATGTTCGCAGACAGCAGCTTGCAAGTCTTTATCATTTAATCATTACCAAAGAATACATATATAGATTAAACTACTGATATCCAAGTATATATGAAATTATAAGCCAACTATTTGCAACGACGATACCGGATGTGGCTATCCAACCAAGGGTAGAAATCCAGCGCGGAGCAACGAGTTCTCCCATGAGGGAAACGTCGGCAGTCGCACGCACAAGGGGCCAGCAGGCAAACCCAAGTTGCAGGGAAAGGATAAGTTGGCTCCACAGGAGCAAGTCGCCGACCGATCCTTCGCCGGCGAGGGCGATGACGGCGATCGCAGGAACAAGCGCAAGGAGTCGCGTAGCGAGACGTACATGCCAAGAGTTGGCACGGAAGCCCAAGAAACCCTCAGTTACAATTTGGCCGGCAAGTGTGCCAGTGATGGTTGAGTTCTGACCAGAGGCGAGGAGTGCAACTGCAAAGAGCGTGCTCGCGAGCGCGGTGCCAAGCGCGCCCTCGAGGAGTTGAGAGGCTTCGCGAATATCGCCAACAGGTGGCTGACCAGGGGCATGGAAGAGAGTGGCACTGAGAACAAGAAGTCCTGCATTCACAAAGAAGGCAAAGCCGAGGGCTGCAGTGCAGTCGAAGGTGCCAAAACGAATGGACTCGCGACGCATTGCGTTGTCGCCCTGGGCGCGCGGACGAAGCAACGCAGAGTGAAGGTAGAGATTGTGCGGCATCACGGTCGCACCGAGTAAACCGAGTGCAATAAAGAGCATGCCTGGGTCGCTCAGAAGCTGGGCCGTGGGCACGAAACCGCCCGCGACTGCGGCTAGATCAGGTTTAGCGAGCAAGAGCTCATAAGTGAGACAGCCTGCGATGGTCAGAATAAGCGTAAGGACGAGAGACTCTAGCCACCGCATCCCTAGACGTTCGAGGGCGAGGAGTAAGAGGACATCGAGCGCGGTGATGACTGCACCCCAGAGAAGCGGGATACCGAAAAGAAGTTGCAGCGCGATGGCAGAGCCGAGCAATTCAGCGAGGTCCATCGCAACAATCGCGAGCTGTGCGGAAATCCAGAGGAAGCGTCGGACTACTGGAGGGTAGCGATCTCGACAGGTCTCGGCGAGATCCTTACCCGTCGCCACGGCGAGGCGTACGCATAGGTGTTGAAAGAGAATGGCGACGACGTTCGCGAGCAGGATAACCCAAAGCAGAGTGTAGCCGTAACCAGAACCAGCTGCGAGATCGGTGGCCCAATTTCCTGGATCCATGTAACCGACAGCGACAAGAAATCCGGGACCTATAAACGAAAGTAGACGCCGAAAGCCTCGTATCCCCTGAGGGATATTGGCGGTTGGCGACGTCGAGTTCATTCAGGCAAATGTTTGCCGACTGCTGGACGCTGTCAACTACCCGAGATTTAATGACTATGACGGCCGACGAAAGATGACGACGGATAGTCCAGGCAAACGCACGGGGATGCTAAACGGGCGACCGTCCCATGACACAGGCTCCGCATCCACGCCTCCTAAATTCCCCTCACCTGTTCCGGCATAATGTGTAGAATCCGTATTAAGCGCCTCTTGCCACCGTCCAACTGTCGACACACCGATACGGTAATCGCGCGAGAAAGGTACGAAGTTACATGCCACAATCCACGTCACGCCGGCGGCGCGGCGCTCAAAGATAAGGATACTATCGGTGGCGTCATCGGCTCGAATCCAGCTGAAAGCCTGTGGATCAAAATCCGTTGCCGACATAGCCGTGTCTGCAAGGACGAGATGGTTCAAATCGCGCACGAGGTGCTGAAGACCCGCGTGCTCAGGGATACCGAGAAGATGCCAGTCCAACGAGCGCTCATGGCTCCACTCTGCGGGTTGCCCGAATTCACAGCCCATAAAGAGCGTCTTCTTACCAGGCCATGCCCACTGAAATGCTAACAACGCACGAAGGTTGCGAGCCTTACCGGATAAATCCCATTGAGGCGACTTCGTGAGCAACGACCCTTTGCCATGGACAACTTCGTCGTGTGAAAACGCCTGCACAAAACGTTCAGACCAGTTGTACAACATGCCGAACGTAAGTTTTCCATGATGCCAGCGACGGTAAACGGGATCTTGTTTAAAGTAATCTAAGGTGTCGTGCATCCAACCCATATTCCACTTTAGGTCAAAGCCGAGGCCGCCTTCTGAAACCGAACGTGTGACACCTGAAAAGGCAGTCGACTCTTCGGCAATCGTGATTGCCCCAGGAGCGGCGTGGTGGACAAGGGCATTGAGTTGTCGCAGGAAGGTGATGGCTTCTAAATTTTCGCGGCCGCCATGAACATTCGGGATCCATTTGCCAGCTTCGCGCGAATAATCGAGGTAAAGCATCGAGGCGACTGCATCGACGCGAAACCCGTCCACGTGAAAACGCTCGAGCCAAGAAAGCGCTGCGCCC
This sequence comes from uncultured Opitutia bacterium, assembly GCA_903957465.1. Classification (GTDB taxonomy): domain Bacteria; phylum Verrucomicrobiota; class Verrucomicrobiia; order Opitutales; family UBA953; genus UBA8828. The sequence goes on along the minus strand of CAJBPJ010000147.1, from coordinate 7,018 downwards.
ACTAAGAAATTTCTGACTTCGTGACGTCCGAAGTTAAAAATTAATGTGCCCCAATCCTGATGCGCACCCTGGCGAGGATCAGCATGTTCATAAAGGTGTGTGCCATCAAAATTTGCTAATGCGAACGCATCGCGAGGGAAATGCGCAGGGACGAAGTCAACCAGGACGCCAATGCCTGCTTGATGCAGGGTGTCGACCATGGCCATGAAATCTGTCGGTGATCCGAAGCGGCTCGTGGGTGCGTAATAACCGGTAACTTGATAGCCCCAAGAACCGTCGAAAGGGTGCTCCGCAGGAGGCAAGAGTTCGACATGGGTAAAACCTTGTTCGCGACAGTAGGCAGAAAGGGCTACACCAAGTTCACGGTAAGTCAGCGGACGATTACCTTCTTCGGGAATGCGTCGCCACGAACCTAAATGTACTTCGTAAACATTCAGAGGTGCGCGTGCAGGGTCACGCTGTGCACGTGCGTTCATCCATGCGCGATCATTCCATGTATAACCCGAAAGATCATAAACCACCGCCGCGTGGTGCGGGGCTTGCTCAAAATAGGTGGCACATGGATCTGTCTTTAAAAACGGCGTGGAATTTTCCGGGCCAATGATTTCGTACTTATAGCGGACGCCTGTGCTTAACCCTGGGACAAACAACTCCCAGATGCCAGAAGCCCCCAGACGTCGCAAAGGGTGGTAGCGACCATCCCATTGATTAAAATCACCAACCACGGAGACACGTCGTGCGTGCGGTGCCCAAACAGTGAAGGCGACCCCAGAAACACCGTCGATACTCTTCAGGTGCGAGCCGAGTTTATGGTGAAAGCGGTGATCATCCCCAATGGCCAAGAAATGAAGGTCTTGCTCACCAAGGGTTGGCAGGAAGCGATATGGGTCATCGACTTCCCAGGTATGACCTGAGGCCGACTGAACCTTGAAGCGGTAAACGAACGGTGCGACTTTAGGTAAAACAGCTTCAAAGAAACCCCTCTCATCGAGCCTTTCCATCGCATAGGTATTACCGGATACCACGTCCAAAACCTCGCAAACTGAGACGTCACGCAAAAAGGCACGGACTACGCAGCCTTTGCCAACAGAATGTACCCCCAACAAGTCATGGGGGCAGGGGTGGCGTGCCTCAACGAGGCTGGCAACCTCCTCTGGGCGGATGCGCATACCCCACCCTCTCGAGGTAGGCCCTGCCCCGCAAGCGCAATGCCCGAAAAACCTTGTCCGAAACCGCCTGTGGTCAAGTGTCAGAGCTGATGCCCGGACGTCGCTTCTGGTTGCTTGCCGCCTCCCTCGCTCTGCCAGGGTTTGGACTGGCTGAGCCTACCCCAGACGAGCCAGCCGCTAAAAAAGAAGCAGGAAGTTCTGGTAACATTTTAAAAGCACCACCCGCTCTCGAAGGTGAAAGTTTTAGTTCCGAAGACGACGGCAAGATCATCATCGCTAAACAAGCGCGCTTTTCGACGAAAGACGCTCAGCTAAACGCAGATGAAATTCGGATGAACACCGTCGACGGAACCATTGAGGCCATCGGTAACGTCATCTATACTGCGGATAATCTTCGAATGTTCGGTGAATATGCCCGTATCGATTCACGTACGGGAAGAATCACTGCGAAAAATGTCCGCTTCGGACGTAAGCCTGCTTACTTCACCGCAGACAGCTTCACGATGGTGAAGGGCAATCAGAACATGGAGGGCGTCAAAGTCTGGTACCGCGAGCCATCCGATGCCGGCATGAGTCTGCGCGCGGGCAGCATGTCATACACAAAATCGGATGACCGAATCGTGTTGAATCATATTCACCCCGCCATCGGCAGTATTCCTTTCTTCTACATACCACGTTACGCTCAACGTGGTTACCGCGAAATTCCTGCGGAAGTCTATTTCCGTATACGCACTTCCTCGCGACAAGGGGCCTATATCCGCACCACCACAACGATTCGGCAGTCGGATGCACTCTGGGCTGGTCTCTTACTGGACGGCTATACGCGCGCAGGTTGGCTGATTGGGCCGACCGTTCGATACGATAACTGGACACTACCAACGACAGAAACGCGCTGGCGTACAAACTTGTCGGGCGGCTGGATCAACGACCAGACAGACTTATCACTCTATCCAGATAAATACGGTCGGGTGGCAAGCAGCACCCGCTACTTTATCGAAGGAAGTCTCAATGCCCGCGGAGCAAGCGGCTGGGAAATGGCCGGCGAGTTGGTGGCACTAAGCGACCCTGAAGTTGTCCGCGACTATCGTCCCAGCTTAACACAACAAACTCAACTCCCGCAGACTTTCCTAGAATTAAGTGCACCGATTGCAGGCGGTTTTGTTTCTGCCCTGGCAACAGTGAAGACAGATAACTTCCAAGATGTCGTCCAACGCCTTCCCGAGCTGCGCTTAGATTTCAGTGACCGGCCGATTGGAGATTCCAGTTGGCTCGGCCGCTTTAATTTCGCCGCAGCTCAACTTTCTGAACGACCATCTGAGCAGCTCAATGGTGCTGATTTTCTGAACGCCACCGGGCAAAGCACCCCGATTGATCTTTCACGTTTAGACACCTACGTCGGACTGAGTCGGCCAACTACCTTTAGCGACTGGTTTATGGTTCGGCCTATCGCGGGCGTCCGCTCGACTTGGTGGAGTGAATCCACGGCGGGTACGGGTGCAGTCAGTCGCAGTGTCGCACAGATAGGCTTTGACGCCGAAATACTTTCCACGGCCATCTGGAACACGGAATCCGCCCGCTGGGGTATTGACGGGATCCGCCATACAGTCCGTCCATTTGTTCATTGGCGTGCAATGCCCTCATCAGGCGACTCACTGAGTAGCATTCCGAAGATTGACCGCTTGTCGCTAGCTACCGTGAACGTGCCGATTGTCGATGTTGCCGATCGTCCTGACGTCGAAACGCTTTCCGAAAGACAAGTCGGACAGTTTGGCATCCGCAATACCTTGGAAACGCGCGATGCAATCGTCGGCACACGTGAACTTTTACGCTTTGATGTTTTCTCGGATTGGCGCGACAGCGTCGACTCAGCCACTGGCAATAGTAGCGGCATCTACAGCCATGTGGCCTGGAAACCTAAGCCATGGCTAAGCGTGGAGAGTATGCTTAAGTTTGATGGTAGCCTCGGGAATCACCTCGGGTCGGCAACGTGGATGAGCATTGATTCGGGTGACGTTTGGAATGCCACACTGGGATTAAGCGATCTCAGCGAAACGATTGCTGCTCGCCAGATTTTTGGAAATTACGTCATCCGTTTAAATTCTGCGTATAGCTTTAAACTCAATTTGACTTACGACCTCATCAATGGGCGTTTCATCGAACGTAACGCCGTACTCGCTCAAAAGATTGGAAACTCTTGGGACCTAGAGTACGGTTTTGGCGAACGCACTTCTAGCCGCGGTGACGGAGACTTGAACTTCTCTATTCGCGTGCGACTCTTCAAATTCTAAGCGTGGAACCACTTTCTTCAGAACCTACTTTACCGACGGACGGATTACTGCCGCCCGTCGACCACCCTATTCGTTTAGACGTCTTTGAAGGGCCACTCGACCTTCTACTGTTCCTCATTCGTAAGAATGAAGTCGATATCTACGACATCCCCATCGAGACCGTCACTCAACAATACTTGGCAATCCTGCGGAACCAAGAAAAGGGTAACCTGGAGCTTGCTGGCGACTTTTTTGTCATGGCTGCCACCCTGATGTATATTAAGAGCCGAATGCTCTTACCGGCGGCGGAACGAAAAGACGAAGAGCTTACAGGATCCGATGAGGGTCAAGACCCACGCTGGGCTTTAATTCAACAACTCATTCAATATAAGCGGGTCAAAGAAACCGCGGCACTCCTTCGCGGATTAATTGATGAACGCCAAGGACTCCTCCCCCGCCTCGTCAACGCCCCGAATCCCGAAGACTTGCCAGCTCGCCCGGTCTCTCCGAGCGACCGTATCGAACTTTGGAACACCTTTAACCTTATCTTAAGGCGACTCTCCGAACGGATTCTCCCTGGAGATATTCGCGCTGAAAACGTAACGGTCACAGACCGTATGGAGCTCATCTTGGCACGACTTCAAGCCGAAGAGCGCTTCACCTTTACCTCACTCTTGCCTGAGCAACCGACCATCATGATGTTGGTGGCAAGTTTCTTGGCTTGCTTGGAACTTGCCCGACTTGGCCAGCTAACCCTTGAGCAGGATGATCTCTTCGCTGAAATTTACTGCCAGAAAGCATTAGCGACGTCTGCTGCGGCACTTATGGACTCGGACTCAGAATTTGACGCACCCCCTGCCGAAGATCCTGCAAGCGAGACTTGATTGCCCAACCAATTTGTCCAAGATAGCGACGTGCCTAAGAAAAACGTTTCGCCTGCACAAAAAACCCAACACCTCGTCGGGCTGGGCTTGGATGGTACAGATGGCCATAAACGCGTTACCCGAGGCGATGGATTCACTTTGGCCGGAGGATCTGAAGACACTCACGAAAAGATGACAGAGGTGGTCATTCGGACGACGGAAGACCTTGCCCGTAAAGGACGTAGCCTACAGGAAGCCGACGTCAGAGAAGTCCAAGACCTCTTAAAAAGGCATAGCGAGCGTAGCTAAAAGGCACTTGTCGGATTGACTCCACACAGGCGCCATTCACCTTCAATCATCCCTAATGAGCAACGAGGCACCTACTCCCCCGCCACCTCCAGGCAGTCCTGCAGGTAACGTTTCAAGTGAGTCTACGACCCCACAACCACCTAAGCTCAAGTTGCAGCCCAGGACGGAAACAGGGAAGCCCATCCCTCCCCCTGCCGCCAGCGCTCCTTTACCCCCTCCTCCAGCTGTCAGCAGCATCCCTAAACCTGCGATTGCTCCTGCTGTTCGTCCTTCGTCCATCTCGCCAACGACTGGTGCAAGCATTGACCCTCCTGAATCCGGCCTAGTCGTCGCAATTGATGTCATGACTGCGCTTGGTTCGGTAGGTTGTGCCGTATTTTTGGCCTTAGAACTCTTCACAAAAACCAAAGTTTAATTTCCATGGCATCCGACAAGGTTATCGATCTCGAAGCTTCCAATTACGAAGCTGCAATTAAGTCGCCAGAGAAACTCGTTTTAATCGATTTCTGGGCTACTTGGTGTGGCCCATGCCGACAGTTATCGCCGGTCTTGGACCAAATCGCGGATGAAAACCCCGACACCGTCCAAATCTGCAAAGTCAGCCTGGATTCTGACAAGAACCTTCCGTTAGCACAAAGACTTGGGGTCAGCTCAATCCCAGCGCTCATTCTCTACAAAAACGGTGAGATTGTCGAAAGGCTCGTAGGGGCATCCCCCAACGCCAAGAAGCAAATCAGCGACCTTATCAAGAAGCACGTTTAAGGCTTCACAGTGAACCACAAAAAAGCCCGCCAACTGGCGGGCTTTTTTGTGGCTAGAAACCTTCGGTCGAAATCACTTCGTGATCGGGTGCTCGGAAAGAAGTTCTTTCGCGCTATACTGCCCACGTGCGCCGATTGATTTTCGGACTTCGGCTACTTTGGTGTCCATTACAGGCGAAGATGTATTACCCCACGCTTGGCGGACATACGTGGCAATATTGGCAACCTGAGAATCTTTTAACCCAGCGCCTACATTGGGCATATTGTTATTGTAGGTCACGCCCTTCACTTCGACCTCACCCACCATGCCTGCGAGAATGATTTTAATCGTGCGGGCTTCATCCCCAGCAACCCACTCGGACCCGGCCAAAGGCGGGTACACGCCCGGCTGGCCTAGGCCTGTCGCCTGGTGGCAAGAGGCACACTGGATTGCAAAGAGCTTCTCGCCCTTGGCGGCATCTGGCTCGAAAGCCTTCGGACCCGTGTCGGCGACCACCTTAACGGCATCTAGGTCGAAGGTAGCGGCAGAAAAATCTCCGGAATTTCGGGTGAGGTAAACACCAGCCCAGAAACCAAAAGCACAGAAGACAAAGACGATGAAGACCGGGATAGTGGCGAAGCCCTCTTGTGGTTCTTCTTTCTCGCGAGCGAGTTGGCTATGAACCTCGGTCAACTTACCATCAGAAAAGTCCTCGGCAAAAGGACGCCTAGACGCAGGATTGCGAGGTTGATTACGTGAATCGTGACGACGGTCGTTCATGGCATCATTCCTTCAGCTTAGCTTCAGGTGAATTATAGTCCAACTTGAGTGAACGCAGGTATGCAACGAGGTTGCGCCCGCGCTCGGTAGGCACCCACTCGTAACCTGCGGGAGCAGCCGCAGCGTGCGTGGGAGGGATACGAATGGCATCCTTGGATGGCGTTGCCCCTTCACGACGTAACTCAAAGAGTTGACGGAACGAGGGCATATTGGAACCAGGTGAAGTGATTTGCGGATCAAAGAGATGCAAATAATGCCAAATGTCGGACGATTGACGTCCACCAATGTCTGCAAGGTCAGGCCCCGTGCGCATGGTGCCAAGTAAGACGCGCTCCTGAAGAATATAGTCGCGAGAGACCGTTGAGCGCTGACCCCAGCCGCGAGCGATATCTCCGCCCATGCCTGACGGGCGAACTTGTTGCGAATGGCAGTAATTACAGCCCTGGGAAATATAGACGTCCTTGCCTTGGATGGCGTAGCCGGATGCCTTACGTGGGTATAACTGTCCGCCTTCCTCAGAGGCCACTGGCACAAGATCGGCTTGTTGAATCTGACTGCTCAACACCAAGCCGCCCCAAGAGAAGGCGATAGTGAAGAAGACACCAGCGTAGATGATGTGCAGATTTTTCATCGAGCAAACAGCGTTGGTCCTTGGCGTTTTTCAGCACGTGGTACGAGCATCCAAAGGACATGCGCACAGAAAACGATGTGCCCTACCGTCATCAGTGAACCACAAATCGTCCGGGCAATATTCCATGGTTGGGCAGCCGCCGAAATCTGTGCGGGCGTCATGACCGCAGCATTCCATTGCATGCCTTGCATCCATCCATGAATGCTCATCACCACGACATAGCCAATGGTGCCAATTGCACAGAGCCAGAAGTGGAGG
>CAJBPJ010000146.1 GCA_903957465.1 uncultured Opitutia bacterium | reverse complement strand
CAAAGTACTTGTCGGTGGTACCGCCGAACAAAACTTTGCGACCTTTGGTGATCTCTTAATGGGCGGTACCGATGAAGGCCTAACCGATACCGTCTACTTAAGCGCCGGTACGGCACTTTGGGTTGCAGGCGTATCTGCGACCGTCGAGGCCGGTGCCACCCGTGCCCGTGAGCTCGCTGCCGAAGGTGCTGTGCGCGAGACCTTGCGAAACATTCGCGACCTTTACCGGAACTGACGCAACAGTTGCTCCGCGGTCCGCTCGCTGGCTCCGCGATTCGACGTATGCCAAGCGCTGCCGGCTTCGCCCATTTTGCGGCGTTCGGCGTGTTCGTGAACGAGGCGCTTTAAAATACGGGCAACACTCTCTGCATTATCTGCACAGAGGGCAGCTCCAGATTTTTCGAGTCCTGCACACATCGAGCGGAAATTACTCATGTGGGGGCCGTAGACGAGGGCGATGCCAGCGGCGGCACACTCGACAGGGGTTTGACCACCTTCATGCGGCTCCAAACTTTTTCCGGTGAAAGCTAAGTCCGCTGCGCGTGTCAGTCGGCTAAGTTCTCCCGTGGTATCGGCGAAATGAATCACTGTGCCAGATTGAGCGACTGGCCCAGCTGACGAGCGCTGATGAAAAGGTATGCCAGCGGCTACGAGCTCACGACACACCGCTTCGCGTCGTTCGACGTGACGAGGCACGAGTAATAAGCGGACATCGCTGCCTTCGTTGCGCATTTCTCCGACAAGTTTGATGAGTAAACTTTCTTCACCTGACCAAGTGGATGAGCCTAAGAGTACGACTGCCGCAGGGTTGTCACCAAAACCAAGTTCCGCGCGCAGCTTTTGACGTTCCTGTTCGGACATTGTGCTACCAGCAGAGACATCAAACTTCAAATTTCCCATAACCTGAAGCTGGTCTGCGGGGTAGCCGAGTTCGCACAAACGCTCAGCATCGAGTTCACTCCCCGCACCAATCCACTTAAACACGCCAAGTAATTTCTTGGTGATAACCGCAATCAATTGGTGCCGCGCAAAAGATTTATCCGACATCCGTGCATTAATTAAGTAAGCAGGGATACCGCGACGACGCGCTTGGCCGAGTAAATGTTCAGGCCAAAGTTCGCCTTCCGTTAAGACGATGTGATCGGGTTGGATACGTCGCCAAGCGGCAGCCGAGCAGGGCCAGAAATCCAAGGGGAAGTGTCCAATCGATAAACAAAGTCCCGAGTGTCTTTGGAGAGCGAGGTGATGCCCGGTACTCGTGGTTGTGGTTAAGACAACTTCGACGCGGCCAGATTGGTGAAGCCGGGTGAGTAGGGGGCCGATGGCTTCGACCTCGCCCACAGAGACCGCCTGAATCCAGATGCGGGTGAAGCCTGGGCGTTTAGCCGGCAGGGCAGGGAAAAGCCCTAGGCGCTGGCTAAATCCCTTGGCATAGCCGCCCCTGCGCAGCATCCGCCACACATAGTAAGGCGAGGCCAGCAAGAGCAGCGGAAGGAAGAGGACGCGGTAAGCCCACAGCATCGGAGACCCCAACCTGCCTAAGCCCAGCCTTCCTGTCAGCCTTTAATGCGGGGAGAGGGGGTATTTGACCCTATCTTTTCCACTTGCCTGGAGGCCGTTGGTAAGGTTGAAAGACCGTTCAACTCCCACCGAACCTGCCGGGTTTGGATGGGGCAAAACCCAAAACTGTCGGTCACAAGATTCTGAAGTTTTTCCCGTCCGGCCGGCGAAAAATAAAGAAGCCCCCAAAATACATGAACATCACTGTTAAAGACCTCCTCGATGCCGGCGTCCACTTCGGACACCAAACACGTCGCTGGAATCCCCGCTCCCGCCCGTACGTCTTCGACCATCGGAACGGCGTCTCCATTATTGATTTGGAGAAAACCCACGCCTGCCTCGAAAAGGCAGCTGCGGCGATTGAGGAGATCGTTGCCTCCGGCAAAGACGTCCTCTTCGTCTCCACCAAGCCACAAGCTCAGGATCTCGTTCGCGAAGCGGCGAAATCCACCAACATGCCTTTCGCAGTCACTCGCTGGCTCGGCGGCACCATGACCAACTTCGCGACCGTGAAGGTCTCCCTCGACACGTACCGCAAGTACCTCGTCATGGAGCGCGACGGTTCGCTCGCCAAGATGCACAAGAAGGAAGCGGCAGCTGTGAAGCGCGAAATGCTTCGCATGAATCGCAACTTCGAAGGTCTCCTCGAATTCCGCAGCCACCCAGGTGCGCTCTTCGTCATCGACACCAAACTCGAAGAGATTGCTGTCCACGAAGCTAACCGCCTCAACATCCCTGTGATCGGTCTCTGCGATACCAATTCCGATCCTAGCCTTTGCACCTACCCGATTCCGGGTAATGACGACGCCACGAAGTCGATCCGTATCGTCGTGGAAATTATCACGCAAGCGATTCAAGCGGGTCTCGCACGTCGCTCCAAAGAGCAAGCCCCTCGTAAGGCTGTCTCGAGCGTCGCTCGTACCGAAGTTGGCGACTCCAGCCAACCTGAAGTCACCATCTCGGCTGACCTTCAGCAAGCTGTCGATGCTGCCGGCCCTGAGCCTTTAGAAGATGGCCCTGCTGGCGGTGCAAAGCCCCGTCGCGCTCCTCGCAAGACCTCTAAGTAATTCGCACGATGTCTGCCATTACCGCACAAACGGTCAATGAGCTGCGTTCCCGTACGGGCGCAGGTCTCATGGACTGCAAGAAGGCTCTCACGGAAGCCGCCGGCGACATGGACAAAGCTGTCGAGATCCTTCGCATCAAAGGTATTGCTACCCGCGACAAGAAGGCTGGCCGCTCTGCCAACGAAGGTATCCTCGTGGTACGTCTCTCAGCGGACGCCGCCAGCGCCACCGTTCTTGAGTTGAACTGCGAAACTGACTTCGTGGCCAAGAACGATGCCTTCATCGCTCTCGCCAATGACTTGCTTGCCCAGGTTGAAAAGCACGGCCACGAGAATCTTCTCGAACAAGCCTTCCACAAGGGTGGCAAAGTTAATGACTACCTCACTGAGCAAGTCACTAAGCTCGGTGAAAACTTAAAGGTAGCCCGCAGCCTTACGCTCAAGGCCGCTGCTGGTAATCGTTTTTCCAGCTACGTGCACAATGGCAGCAAGATTGCTGTCGTCCTCGAGCTGAACGCTCAAGGTGCTGCCGCGACCAACGCTGGTCTCTCCGACTTTGGCCGTCAGCTTGCGATGCAGGTTGTCGCCAATAGCGCCGAGTACCTCCGCCGTGATGAAGTCCCTGCCGATCGCCTCGACAAGGAGCGCGTCGTTGCCGAGGAATTCACCAAGTCGGAAGCCGACAAAGCCATCGCCGAAGCTCAACGCATTACCGAAGACTACAAAGGTCAGCTCGCTGAACAAAAAGCCGGCGCCAACGATCCTGCAATCGTTGCCGAACTCGAGAAGCGTATCGTGAATTCTGAAAAAGCTGCCAAGGCCTCGGAAGCACGTAAGCAAGGTCAGCTCGCCAACATGGAAAAAATTAAGTCT
>CAJBPJ010000145.1 GCA_903957465.1 uncultured Opitutia bacterium | reverse complement strand
GAGCACCGCAGCGTGCAGATTGTCCCTAAAGCCTAATCGGCCTTAGCCCTCAAAGAAAAACCCCGTCAATCGACGGGGTTTTTCTTTGGGCTAAATAATCCAGACAACTTATTCGAAGTCGTAGATAACGACCTTCGTCCACATCGACTTACATTTTTCGACGAAAGCAAGGTGGACAGGGTGAACTTGGTAAACGTCGTGCGCCGCCATGCTCGGGAAGATAAGGTTAAGCCCCACTGAATACGTGCGGTCGATGACGGGGCGATCTGTCGAGGCAGGCGTGCCGATGTGGCATTGAATAACTCCAGGTATAGTCGCCAAGGTATTCACCTGCACCCTAAAGTCGGTTCGCTGGGCTTCAGTCAAATCAGGCTTAAGCCAGAATAAAACAACGTGGGAGAGCATGCATAACCGTAGGTCCTGGCGTCGACTTGGTGCAAGCCTGAGATGCTTTAGGCTTTAGTGCTGCACACTTTCGGGACAGAAAACCCTGTGGACCGCATCCTTCCTCTTTTCCCTGAAGTACCTGCTCCTGCCTGGGAGCAACTTCGCGCGATGGCTGCACTGCACCGCGAGTGGAATGCTAAAGTAAATTTAGTCTCCCGCAAAGACATCGACGCACTCGAGTGGCACCACTACGCACCCTGCATTGCGGCCGTACGCATGCTCAAGCTTATGAAAGGGACGCGGGTGATTGATATTGGGACAGGTGGTGGATTCCCAGGACTGATCCTCGCAGTGCTCTACCCTCAAGCTGAATTTACCTTGGTTGACTCGGTTGGCAAAAAAATCGCCTGCGTGCATGATATCATCGTACGGCTTGGATTGAGAAATGTAGATGTACGTAATGCCCGAGCAGAGACATTGCGCCACGAACATGATTTTATAACAGGCCGAGCTGTGAGTAGTCTGCCTGAGTTTATTGCGAACACTAAACAACTTGTGCGCCGCGGTGAGAAAAATTCGCTACCCAATGGCATCCTTTACTGGCAGGGCGGCGATCCCGCCGTAGAGTTTGCGGGCATCGGGATTAAGCCAAGCCATGCTTTAGAGCTTCAGCCTTTGCTGAACGGGGATGAGAAGTTTTTCGAAAAACGTATTGTTCTGTACCGTGCCCAAGACCTCGTTCGGGCTAAAAAGCCCCCGACACTCGAACAGAATCGTGGATGACACGACCCAACCTTGACCGTGGCAGGACAGACGGCAGGGTTATGGTAAGCATGTTGAAGCAACTGCCATTAAACCCAGCAGGGGAGAGCCTACAGGCACTCCTTGCGGAGCGTATTGTCTATTTAGACGGCGCCATGGGTACGATGCTGCAACAGCGGAAGCTCGGTGAAGCCGACTACCGCGGGGACATTCTTCAAAAACACGACCGTGACCTAAAAGGTAATAACGACCTACTTGTACTAACGCGCCCAGAGATCGTTGAGTCGATTCACCAAGCCTACCTTGAAGCGGGAGCAGACATTGTCGAAACCAATACCTTTAACGGCACATCGATTGCCCAAGCTGAATATGGTCTCGCCCACCTCGTTCGCGAAATTAACGAAGCTGCCGTAGTGGTCGCCCGTCGTGCTTGTAAAGCGGTAGAAGCTGCTCAACCAGGCAGAAAGTGTTTTGTCGCCGGCGCCATCGGACCGACGAATAAAACGTTGTCGATGGGCCGTGATGTGAGCGATCCAGGTAAACGTGATATTACTTTCGATGAAGTCCGTGATGCTTATCGTGAACAAGTTGATGCACTCTTGGACTCAGGGGTTGATATTCTCCTTTGTGAAACCGTTTTTGACGGCTTAGTACTCAAAGCCGCACTCGTTGCTATCGACGAGGCATTTGAAGCGCGGCAATGCCGGGTGCCCTTAATGATTTCAGGCACGATTACGGATGCCTCGGGACGTACCCTCACCGGACAGACGGTCGAAGGCTTCTGGAATACAATACGCCACGCAAATCCTCTCTCGGTGGGATTGAATTGCGCCTTGGGCGGCGCGCAAATGCGCCCACACATTGAAGAGCTCGCCCGGAAAAGTGACATAGCCGTCTCTTGCTACCCGAATGCGGGCTTACCCAATCCACTGTCGCCGACAGGATTCCCTGAAGGCCCTGAAGATACCGCGGCGATTCTCGAAACCTTCGCACGTGATGGCTTAGTCAATATTTTAGGCGGATGCTGCGGCACGACTCCCGATCATATCCGAGCCATTCGCCGTCGCACCGTAAACTGCAAGCCGCACACCCTCAGTCACCCTCCCTCGGCTTTACGCTTGGCTGGCCTCGAGGCCTTAAACCTAACGGGCGGTGCAGCCTCATTTGTAAATATTGGCGAGCGCACCAATGTCGCCGGTTCGAAAATTTTCCGCGAGTTAATCGAAGCGGGAAATTACGGCAAAGCACTTACTGTTGCAAAACAACAGGTCGAGAACGGCGCGGCGATTATCGATATCAACTTTGATGCCGGTTTACTCGATGGGGTCGCCGCGATGCACAAGTTCCTGAACTTAATTGCAGTTGAGCCTGATATCGCACGCGTGCCAGTGATGATCGACTCTTCCAAATGGGAGATCCTCGAGGCTGGCCTGCGCTGCGTACAAGGTAAACCCATCGTTAACTCGCTCTCGCTGAAAGAAGGCGAAGCTGAGCTTGTTCGCCGAGCACGTGTCTGCCGCAAATACGGGGCCGCGATTGTTGTCATGGCGTTCGATGAAAAAGGACAGGCGGCGACCTTTGAGGAAAAAGTGCGCATTTCACAGCGCGCCTACCAAGTACTCACCGAGCAAGCAGGCTTTGACGCTCAAGATATTATCTTTGACGCCAATATCCTGACTGTGGGTACGGGTATTAAAGAACACGAAAACTATGCTGTCGATTTCATCGAAGCGGTTCGGGAAATCAAAAAACGCTGCCCTGGCGTGCGTACGTCGGGCGGTCTTTCGAATGTCTCCTTTGCCTTCCAAGGAAATAACCGTGTGCGCGAGGCGATGCACACGGTGTTCCTTTACCACGCAATCGCAGCCGGACTCGACATGGCCATCGTCAACGCGGGCATGCTCGAGGTCTATGAAGAGATTGATCCTGAGCTACGCACCTTAGTTGAGGATGTTGTCCTAAACCGGCGACCCGATGCAACGGATCGACTTGTTGAGGCAGCGGCGCGTTTTGCAAAAAATCGCGTTGAGGCGGGTCCAAGCGACGCCGATGCCTGGCGTTCGTCGTCCGTCGCCGAGCGATTGACGTACGCCCTCGTTAAAGGCGAATCAAAGCACATCAAGGAAGATACCCTTGAAGCCTTAGAGGAACTTAAACGCCCAATCGAAGTTATCGAAGGCCCCTTGATGGCCGGCATGCGCGTGGTGGGCGATCTCTTTGGCGCCGGTAAAATGTTCCTCCCTCAGGTCGTTAAGTCTGCACGGGTCATGAAGGCGGCTGTCAGTACGCTCGAGCCTGCACTTTTGGCTGAAAAGACTGCAGGGTCGAAACGCGGTACATTCCTCATTGCGACGGTTAAGGGCGACGTTCACGACATTGGCAAAAATATCGTGGGCGTGGTTCTATCCTGCAACAACTACAACGTCATCGATTTAGGCGTGATGGTTCCGACGGAAAAGATTGTGGAAGAAGCCAAACGGACATCGGCAGATTTTATTGGTCTGTCTGGACTGATCACGCCATCGCTTGAAGAAATGATGAGCGTGGCGGATGCCCTTGGTCGCGCGGGCATTCAAAAACCTCTTTTCATTGGCGGGGCAACAACGTCACGCGAGCACACCGCGATTAAAATTGCCGGTCGCTATACGGGACCGGTTGTCCATGTCGCCGATGCCTCACTTGTCACCGCCGTCTGTTCAGACCTCAGCTCACCCGAACGTCGCGATGCTTACATCGCAAAACTTGCGGCAACACAAACCAAGGTGCGCGATGATTACGAAAAACGCACACCCGCAGCCAGCGTCCCCCTGGCCGTCGCTCGCACTAAACCCCTTGTCCCTAAAGGAAAGCAGCCCGGTGCCCCATTGAAACCAGGCGTAACCGTCTTCGATTCCATCGATGCGCATGCGGTTGCTGAAATCATCGACTGGACCCCGTTCTTTATTACCTGGGGCTTAAAAGGTGCTTTCCCTCAGATCCTTAGTTCTAAGCAATGCGGCGAACAGGCACGTAAGCTTTTTGACGATGCCCGCCTCGAGCTCGAGGACCTTATCGTCAATAAGCGGGTACATTTACGGGGTGCCGTTGGCATCTGGCCCGCCCGACGCGTCGCCGACGACGTCCGCGTCTTCAAAGATGCCGAGCAATCGTCCCCCCTGGGGTCGTTCCACTTCCTACGCGATCAAGCAGTCCGACCCAACACCGACCGCTCGCGCTCCTTGGCTGACCTAATTTCAGACCAACCTGGCGACCATATTGGCGCCTTTGCGGTTACCGCCGGACATGAAATCGACGCGTACGCAAAATCGTTTAAAGAAAAAGACCCTTACCGTGAAATTCTTATTCAAGCGATTGCCGATAGACTTGCGGAAGGTTGTGCCGAATGGGTACATCGCGAAGTGCGTACGCGCCTCTGGGGTTATGCACCCGACGAAAAACTGAGCGTCAATGAGCTGATCGACGAGTCCTACGCTGGTCGACGTCCAGCCGCAGGCTACCCAGCTTGTCCTGAACACACCGAGAAGGCCCTCATCTGGGAGCTGCTAGATGCAGCTAAGAACACTGGCTGCACGCTTACGGAGTCTTACGCCATGAACCCGGCAGCGTCCGTTTCGGGCCTTTATTTCGGACATCCGGGATCTATTTACTTCGACGTCGACACCTTGCAGCGCGATCAAATTGAAGACTATGCAAAACGCAAAGGATGGACGGTGGCGGAGGCTGAGCGCTGGTTGAGTTCCGTTTTGGGCTACAAAACATGAGTAACCCAGACGCGCTTGTGAAAGCCATCGGCCACGAAGACGCGGAGGCTGTCTTGCGACTGCTCAACGGCTCCCCTCTCTCGACTTTAATTGAAGCTGCTAAGGCTGCAGATCAAGAATGGACCGAGTGGGCTCGGGCGGCAGCGGCACTTCAGCGTTGG
>CAJBPJ010000144.1 GCA_903957465.1 uncultured Opitutia bacterium | reverse complement strand
TGTTGTTGTTCGCGGGCAATACGTTCGTCAGCCGAAACAAGGGCAGCACGAGCAGCACGTTCATCTGCCTGAGCAACAGAGTGCTCTTGAGCTGCATTTTCAAAAGATTGGCGACGCGAGGCGCGCTCAGCCTCATTGCCTTCCAATGACGTCTGTAAAGCCATCGCACGCTCATTAAGAACGGTCAGATGGTCATTCTCTTCGGTCAAACGCGCGCGGGTTTCGCGAATTTCCGCATCGCGAGAGAAAACACCCCGGCCGGTTTCTTCAGTCGAAGCACGTGGTCCGGCAAAAACTAATCCCCGGCGATCAACCAAATCACCTGCATTGGTGGCGACGAGGTAGAATTCGAATGATGGATTCTGGCTCCACCATGTCAGAAACTCAGGGAGCGAAGGGCAAAGGTAGCACCCAGAGAATAGACTTTCGAGTAGACGGGCAGCCGCGGGACTGCGGGGAGAGACAGCTGTCGAGGCAGGGCGCAACCAAGCGGGTGCACCGGATGACAATTTGATAGGAGGAGTCGGTACGTGGAAAACAGCCCGTCCAAGATTTTTTTCACTTAAACGCGTTACGACCCGCGGAAGAAACTCGGCGTCGTCTAAAGCTACCGCTTCGGTTGCCGCACCCAGTAAATTTTCGAGTGCGGGGGCAATCGTCGCATCGGCAATATCCAATAAGGTCGAGAGCGCAGCAGCCTTGCCTGCAGGAACACTATCTGAGAGTTCGCCCCGTAAAACGGCTTTAGCTCCTTCGGAGAAGCCCTCGAGACGAGATTGCATCTGCTCTAGTAAACCAAGCTGGGCAGAGCGTTTAGCCACTGCACGGTCTTGCTCGGTTATCGTTTGCTGAAGCGCCCGGAAGTCTCCGGTTAAACGACGGCCTTCGGCCTCCGTCTGCTGCTCGGCGGCACGAGCGGCTTCAAGTTCAGTGTGTAGACGTGTGACAACGGTGGCGGATTCCGTGGCCCGACGTTCTGCGGTCGAACGCACATCACGTGCTTGATAGAGTGAATCAGAGAGTGCCGAGCGGCGGGCCTGGAAGCTGCGTAGATCGACTTCAAGATTTGTTACGTCGGCGCGATGGCGGGTGATTTCTCCTTCGGCCATCAAAAGATCTTGGCGCGCCTGCCGCAGACCAACTTCAGCCGCAGCAACTGCCCGAATGGATTGTTCAACTTCGGTAGAGCGCTCGCGGAATGAGGCATCAAATTGAGTCACTTCCCCTTCGCGGGCTGAACGTTCTTGGGCGCCACCACTCAGACGCGTCTCGATTTCCGACAAGGCGACATCGCACTCGGCGACTTCGCGGCGGATTTCAGCAGACCGAGCTAAAATATCTTCGGCGCGTAATTCTGAAGTACGAACTTCGGCTTCGGCAGCCTCGCGGCTTGCCCGAATCTCATAAAGCGCATGCTGAGCGCGCTCGATGCGCTCAGCAGCTTCCGCACGAGCCTGCTTGGCTTCAGCCAATGCAGCTTCTCGTCCAGCTAAAGCAGCGGTTAAGGATTCTGCTTCCGCACGGGTTGCTTGACTGGTGCCTTCAAGCTCAACAACACGTGCACGACGCGAGCCCCATTGATGGCCCTGCCATGCGAGATCGAGGTGCGTCAACCGATGGCGTAGGCGGCGATAGCGAAGTGCCTTCGCAGCCTGACGTTTCAATGAACCAATTTGTCGTGAAACCTCTTCAATCACATCCGTCGTTCGTGCGAGGTTCTGCTCAACCAATGTAAGTTTGTTCAACGCTTCTTTGCGCTGAGCTTTATAACGGGTGATACCGGCGGCCTCCTCAAAGAGGTAACGGCGCTCGGCGGGATTCGCAGAAAGGATTTGGTCAATCTGTCCCTGAACCATGAAGGAGTAAGACATACGTCCCACACCCGTATCCATAAAGAGGCGCTGAATATCTTTTAAGCGACAAGGCTTACCATTGATGAAGTAATCGCTGGCGCCTTCGCGGTACAAACGGCGCATCACCGAAACTTCCGCGAACTGTGTACCGAGTTCCTTTTCGCAATCAGCGAACACGAGTTCGACTTCGCACTGGGGTAAGGCTTTGCGTTGATCGCTACCGGCAAAAATAACATCCTGCATGCTCGTACCGCGGAGCGATTTTGCACTCTGCTCACCCAGCACCCAGCGGATGGCATCCACAATATTGGATTTACCGCAGCCATTGGGACCGACCACGGCGGTCATGCCTTTCCCGAGACTGAGGCGTGTGCGGTCAGCAAAGCTCTTGAAGCCGTTAGCAACGATTTCCTTGAGGTACATCGACGAGGTTTGTCAGATTTGCCCCCTCCCCCCCCTGCCGCAAGCGCCGAGTGCCCACAAAATGGTATCAAGTTCTTCACAGCCCCCCTTGCGGTTCATGGTTGACGCTCCCCCATCATCCCCCTTTCCCTCCAGCTTACTACCGCGCACACACATGCCCGTTGAAATCAAAATTCGAAAAGGTGAGATCGTCGACAAGGCGCTCCGCCGCCTAAAAAAGAAGGTCGACCGTGAAGGCATCATCAAAGATGCCCGCTCTAAGCGTGGCTATGAGAAGCCCTGCGAACGCCGTCGCCGTAAAGGTAAGGTCAAGGCCTTCAATAGCTACCTTCGTAAGAAGTGGGAGCATAAGTAAGCCTTAGGCTACGCGAACACCGAAGCCCGTCTGAGAAATCGGACGGGCTTCTGTATTTTTAAAGGCTAAGCCAAAAAAAGGCCGCCCTGCGGCGGCCCTTTTACATTCCCTTGCTCAGCGCAAGAAGAGGAGCTCCTGGTAAGAAGGCAACGGCCAGAGGGCGTCGTCAACCAAGCCCTCGAGGGCGTCGGCGGCTTCGCGAACAACCAACATCGCCGGAAGAACCTTAGTTACCGCATGGCGTGCAGCCGCGTGTGTATCCGCAGCTTCGTAGGCACGAAGCTTATCCAAGGCATCGAGTGCAGACTCGAGATCGTTGGTTAAGCTTACCACTTGGCTAAGCATCTTGGACGAGGACTTGCCACCCGCAGACTTAATCGCTGCTGCGGTCTCTGCCAATTGGCGCGCATAGCTAAGCGCTGCAGGCAGAATCGTCGTACGGCCGATTTGGGAGACGAGCTTAGATTCAGTGTTCACGCTGAGAACATAGCTGTGCGTGTAAATCTCTTCGCGCGAAACGAGCTCACGCTTGCTGAGGACGCCTTGACGCTCAAACACCTCCACGGTCTTTGGCGCAGCAATCTGAGGCAGAGCGTCAGGGGTTGTGCGAAGGTTCAAGAGACCGCGCTTCGCAGCCTCCTTGTGCCAGGCTTCGGAGTAACCGTTACCATTGAAGATAATACGGCTGTGTTTCTGAAGGATCTCTTTAACCACGGACTCGAGGGCTGCATTGAAGTTACCCTTCTTGCCCTTCATTTGAGCCTCGATGCGCTCAACCATGAATTCGATTGAGTCCGCAACGATGGTATTCAGGGCAACGAGTGGTCCAGCGATTGAGAACGAGGAGCCGACGGCGCGGAACTCAAACTTGTTGCCCGTGAAGGCGAAGGGACTGGTACGATTACGGTCACCGGCATCCTTCGGAAGGACGGGCAACGAATCGACACCAAGCTGCATCACGCCACCCTTCTTCGAGGACTTAGCAGAGCCGCTCTTGCGGAGCTGCTCGAAGACGTCGGCGAGCATGTCGCCGAGGTAAATCGAGATAATCGCAGGCGGAGCTTCGTTGGCTCCGAGGCGGTGGTCGTTACCGGCCGAAGCAACCGTTGCACGAAGCAAACCTTGGTGAATGTCGACCGCACGGATCACCGCAGTCGTGAAGGCGATGAACTGTGAGTTGTCGTGTGGGTTCGAGCCTGGCTCGAGGAGATTACCAACCTTCGGGCTACCCAAAGACCAGTTGACGTGCTTGCCGGAGCCATTGACGCCAGCAAAAGGCTTTTCTGCCATAACGCAGACGAAACCGTGTTTTGCGGCGACGCTCTTGAGCACCGTCATGGTGAGCATCTGGTGGTCGTGAGCGACGTTCGCAGTTTCGTAAATCGGTGCGACTTCGAACTGAGCAGGCGCCACTTCGTTGTGACGGGTCTTAATGGGGATCCCGAGTTTGAAGCACTCCAACTCAGATTCCATCATGCAAGCGAGTACACGTGCAGGGATGGTGCCGAAGTATTGGTCTTCGAATTCTTGTCCCTTGGCAGGCTTTGCGCCGAAGAGTGAACGACCACATGTGTAGAGGTCTGGGCGGAGGTGGTAGAGACGCGAGTCGATGAGGAAGTATTCTTGCTCAGGACCTGCAGTCGCTGCGACATAACCGGTATTCGAATTACCAAAGAGCTTCATCAAGCGCTGCGCCGAACGATTCAGTGCGGCCATCGAGCGAAGCAAAGGCGTCTTCTTGTCGAGGGCATCGCCGGTCCAGGAAACGAACGCAGTCGGGATGCAAAGCGTTGAACCGTTTTCGGTATCAAAGATGTAAGCGGGGGATGTCACATCCCAAGCGGTGTAGCCGCGGGCTTCGAATGTCGCACGCAAGCCACCATTCGGGAAGGAGGAAGCATCGGGCTCTGCTTGGATTAGGGCCTTACCTGCAAACTGAGCGAGCGTACCCGAGCCCGAAGGCTCGAAGAAGGTGTCATGCTTTTCAGCAGTGAGACCTGTAAGTGGATAAAAGACGTGTGCGTAGTGAGTCGCGCCGCGCTCGAGTGCCCAATCTTTCATCGATGAGGCAACAATGTCAGCGACGTCATTGTCGAGCATGCCGCCATTCTCGATCACGTTGCGAACGGACTTGAAGACGTTCTTCGGAAGACGCTTCTCCATTTTGTCTAAAGAGAAAACATTTTGTCCATAGATCGCATCGAGCTTCTCATTACGGAAGTCGAACGTGCCGGTCAGCCGAGGCTGAGCAGCAATACTTTCAATGGCTTTGGATCGTGCAGGATGGGCGCTCATAGATAGGGTGATTAGGGAATGCCTAGAAGAAGCACCCCCTGTGCCACATTTCAACAGACATCGATTCACAGCTGATTATTGCGTTTTTTAAAGCATTTATGCTTAAAATTAAGCAAATCGAGAGCGGCTGCTTCGAAAGGCAATTAACGGCTAAAAATTAGGTGTTTTCGAAGCTACTCAGGGAATAGGCACGTCGGGGCCGACAGTCTTGAAGCAAGGTAGGTACTGGGTCGCATTTTCCGTGAGATACCATCGGGACTCTTGCTGACCATAAGTTGCCAACGACAGCAGGGTGCGTTTTGTTAGGGCATGGACCTTGATGCCATCGTTCTCGGAGCAGGCCCTGCCGGCCTCTCGACGGCGTCTGCCCTAGCCCGCCGCGGCGGGTCTGTCGCAGTGATTGATCCAGCGGCGCGCGCGGGCGGTGCTGTCCATACCGTGAAAGAAGACGGCTGGAGAGTCGAACTTGGCCCCAACACACTGCAGCTAGAAAGTAAGCTGGATGCGGACTTACTGGGTGAATTGGGTTTAGCTAAAGAAATCCAAGAAGCCGATGTCCGCGGAGCGAAGCGACTCATCGCCAACGAGGGCCACATCCACGCACTCACGTCAAACCCTCGGTCAATTTTAAATAGCGAATTACTTTCATGGAGAGGAAAATTTAATTTACTGCTCGAGGTCTTCCAGCCGCGCGAGTCGATACAAGGAGAGACCGTGCGTTCATTTGCAGAACGTCGTTTTGGCGTCGAAGTCGCTGACCGACTTTTTGATCCCATGATTAACGGCATCCATGCCGGCGACCCTGGTCGACTTGTGCTGGAGTACGCTTTCCCTTCTTTAGCTCGTTTAGAGAGTGACCATCGCTCCATTCTTCTCGGACTTTGGCGATCCCCGAGCGAGCCACGGAAAATTGTGCAATTCGCAGGCGGCCTTCATCGCCTAACAGAAGCAATGGTTGGGCAGCTCCCCAAAGGGGCACTCCATCTTCAGAGCACGACAACACTTATCCGTCGTGATAGCCGCGGATGGAATGTTGCTTGGCGCAATGCCCTGGGCGAAGAGTCGGGAGCACACGCAAAATCGCTCATTATTACAGCACCACCCTGGCAGTGGGCACATTTAGCCTGCGGAGAGATTCTTAAGCCTGTTTTGCATGCGGCAGAAATTGTTGAGGCACCACCCGTCGCACTCGTGGTACGCGGCTACGAGCGAGGGCAAGTACAGCATCCACTCGATGCCTTCGGATTACTCGTCCCGCATAGCGAAGGACGCAAAATTCTCGGTGTGCTTTTCCCATCCAGCACTTTCCCGAACAACACGCCCGACGGCAGCGTACAGCTTGCCTGCTTTATCGGCGGTGCCAGAAATATTGCACTCGGCCGCCTAGATGACGACCAACTGCGTGAAGTTGTCGATGCTGAGCTGGGCGATCTTTTAGGCGTCAAAGGCGCACCTAAAAAAGAATGGATTGCACGGTGGCCGCGTGCGATTCCGCAGTACACGCACCAACACGGAAGATTCTTAGAAGCCCTCGCGGCTACAGAAGCGCTCCATTCAGGCTTACATTTCGTGGGGTCATTCCGCGGAGGAATTTCCCTTATGTCGACCTTGCGGCGGGGATCAGAGCTCGGCTCAAGACTGCCCCGCGGCTGAGCCCCGTGGGTTCGGCAACCGTGTAATCATCCAGAGGCCTGGCGCCATTAAGATGGCACCCGCTAAATAGACCCACTGGTGCGTACCCATCCGGAAAAAGACGTAGGCGGCCGCCAAAGGGCCTACAATACGAGCTAAGGCGCCCGCGGAACGAAGAATACCTAAGTTGCGACCTTGCTGGTCAGGGCTCGAGTACAGCGAAACAAGCGCGGAGAGACTTGG
>CAJBPJ010000143.1 GCA_903957465.1 uncultured Opitutia bacterium | reverse complement strand
GCTCTTGAGTCTTGGGGTTCTTAAGGGAGGAAAGCTTGTCGAAGGCGAGCTGCTCGCTTTCTTTACCCGCTACCGCGGTATTCCACATCAACATGGATATGTTGAGTGCGCCTCGGATGGCCTGTTTCTTTTCTTCGATGGCGGCCTGACTCACGGCTGGCTGTTCGAGTAGGCCGTCGAGGATGCCAATCTTACGGGTAAACAGATTCCATTTGTCGGCTAACGTCTGCCCTGAACTAGCGGGTCCCTTGGGGGCTTCAACTGGGCCCGAAGACTTTTTTTGTACAAAGCCGATTGGACGAGCCTTCGGGTTGCCAAAAGCACCAACGGTACGGTTGCGGGAACGAGGCGAAGACATGGGAGGGGTGGGTAAGGAAAAAGAAAGGGGGCTGGAGGGGCAAGCGGGAAGAGATTCGAAAGGCAAGGTGTAGGGGGTAGGCCATTTGCGATAGGTTCCCTCTTGCGAAAAGTGCCTCCAGCGGGTCAGATTAGGCCACACCCGTGGCAGACTATAGCAAGATTCTAGCCGCTCACCGACGTAATCATCTGTCGGAGCCCCTTTCACTGCCAAGCGGTACGCACCGCTTTTTCTCTTCTGACTTACTGCCCCTGCCGGTCGAAAAAGTTTACCCATTTTTCTCGGACGCACGTAACCTTCAGTCCATCACTCCTCCTGAACTCGATTTCCGCATCCTCACGCCGATGCCCATCGATATGCGCGAGGGAGCATTGATGGATTATCGTATTAAGTTAAACGGTATACCGTTCCATTGGCGTACACGTATCGCTCACTGGGATCCACCCCATGCTTTCGTGGATGAACAAGTCAAAGGACCTTACGCATTCTGGCATCACACGCATACCTTCTATGACGAAGGTGGAAAGACGCGCATGGACGACGAAGTGCTTTTCCGTCTGCCACTTTGGCCGTTTGGCGAAATTGCTTACCCGTTTGTATACCCGAAAGTTAAGCGCATCTTCGACTTCCGACGTCGCAAGATTCGCCAGCTACTCGGGATTGCTTAAGCACCCAGCAAAGCAGGGAGTTCAGCTAAGCGCTTAATAAAAGCGTCAGCCCCTGCACGCACTTTGGGGCGTTCAGCGTAGCGCCCGAAACCGATGAAGCGGTCGGCATCCCCTTTGACTTCAAGATCGCTGGCGCCATCTCCCACCATCACGACTTCGCTCGCGTTGAGTTCTTTGCGGAGCATCTGCGTGACCACATTTTTTCCGCGTGCACGCGCCGTGGGTGAATTTTCGTTAAAGCCAGTATAGTTCCCTGATGTATCAAAGTAGAGTTCGACCGCGTAGACGCGTTCGATGTTGAGGACTTTGGCTAGCGGTAGGATGGCTTCGGTAAAACCTCCGCTGACGATGGCAATCTGCCAGCCGGTAGCTCGGATGCGACCGAGCGCTTCGGTTGCATCTGGTTCAATCGTGGCGATATACTTTGCAGCAATCTCAGCGAGCTCTGCACGGGTTGGACGAATCAATGCCAAGCGCTGTGCAAAGACTTTTTCTAAAGGAATGCTGCCATCCATCGCCTCAGCCGTCATTCGTTCGACTTGTTTGAAAACTTCTGCACCCCGGAGTCGTCCAAGCTCATCGATGCCTTCAATCGCTGAAAGGGTTGAGTCACAGTCTAAAAGCAGAAGCCGAGTGGCCATGTGTTAAAAGAGGAGTAGGAGCGGGTAGGGAGCAAGCGGGAAGCGGTCGGGTCCAGGTTGACCCCTAGCCTAAGTCAGTTATCTCTGCCTATACCTGTGAGGCCGTGCGTCCTACATTTCTTAACGGTACCCGACCTTACTCCCGTCGAGGCCATCCATGTCGCCGCGGATGCCGGTTATCCCTTTGTCAGTTTACGACTACAAACGCCTAACGCTAACGACGCCGCGTTGCCGCTCTTGCTCGTCGTCTTGGTTGGCGGCGTGAACATGCTGAGGCCTTAGTTAGCTACCGCGATTCATCTAACCGTTACTATTTCTCGACACCGCAAGCAGCCATCGGATGTTTGGAG
>CAJBPJ010000142.1 GCA_903957465.1 uncultured Opitutia bacterium | reverse complement strand
TCTTAACGCCCTTCTTTGCACGTTGGGTTGGATGGAGCACGAACACCCCATCGATTGGCTATCACATGGGCGCTTCGTCGGCATCATCATCATGAATGCGCTCCATCTCTATCCCATCCTCTACCTCAATATCACAGCCTCACTCGTCCAGATCGATCCCACATTAGAACAAGCAGCAGAAAATCTGGGGTGTCCGCCTTGGAGGCGCTTTCTGCGAATAACGGTCCCTTTGATTCTACCCGGACTTTTCGCTGGCGCATCGCTTGTATTTATTTGGGCTTTCACTGAGCTTGGCATACCTCTCGTCTTTGACTTCACCCGCGTCGCTCCGGTCCAAATCCTCGACGGGATTAAATCTCTGGATCGTAACCCCTTGCCCTACGCACTCACTGCTATCGTATTATTGATTGCCGCAGCGGTCTTCCTGGCATCAAAACTCGCTCTTGGTAGATCAAAAATCACAGGCACACCGAGGCCGAAGGCACAATATCAAGTTAAACCCCTCACTGGTGCAGCTGCGTGGTGGTGCTCGGCCGCCTTCCTTGGCGTTACGTTGCTAGGATCACTCCCTCACATCAGTGTCGCATTACTATCCGTGTCGCGGGAATGGCACGGCACAATCCTGCCCTCCGAGATAACATTAGCTTACTGGCAAGAAGCGCTTGGAAGCGCGCTTGTTGTACCATCTATCAGCAATAGCTTGCTTTACGCTTCCTGTGCGACGGCTTGCGCACTCGTCCTTGGACTCGCAGCATCCTGGGTGATTGTACGTTCAGACCTGCGGGCGCGACACTTGCTCGACACAGTCACAATGCTACCCCTAGCTGTACCTGGGCTCGTGCTGGCATTTGGGTACCTTGCGCTTTCACAAGAGGGAAAACCTTTAGCATTCTTGATCGGCGCCGACGGAAGCCCGCTACTCCTCCTCACAGTCGCATACGCAATGCGCAGATTGCCCTACGTGACCCGTGCGACAATTGCAGGACTACAACAAAGCGACCCGGCACTCGAACAAGCAGCACGATCTTTAGGGGCATCCGCTCTATCAACATTCCGGCGCATCTCGTTACCCTTACTGGCTGCACACTTGGCCGCAGGGTGTGTTTTAGCCTTCGCCTTCTCAATGCTTGAGGTGAGCGATAGTTTAATTCTGGCCCAACGGGCCGAACATTATCCTATTACCAAGGCAACCTTCACACTACTATCATCCCTCGGCAATGGCATCGGCCTTGCCGCTGCTCTCGGCGTTTGGTCGATGATTTTCCTAGGTGTTGCAATGATTGGCGCCGGCATTCTCGGCGGCAAGCGTGGCGGTCTTTCTGGACAGTAACGCCAAGACCAACAGTTCAGGATAGGTGACTCCGAGACCAAGAGCGCTGGTCTCGGAGTCACCTCACTGTGTTCAAAGCGCCTCGTGCGCTATTGTCTTAAGCTTTGGCCCGGCGACGGCGGCGGATAGCAGCGCCCGCAAGAACTAATCCGCCTAGGATTAGTCCGTAGGTGGAAGGTTCTGGCACAGCCGTGTAATTAAGCCGGATAGTGTTATTCTGCGTATCGTTAAACCAGCTAAACAGATTCGCGCTTACAGATTGGCCATTTTGCCCGATAAACGAACTGCCAGGAGTATCTGTTATGAGGCTAAAGATGTCCTCAAGGGAATTATCACCCAAGTAGAGCGTTCCGTAGTTAAATACGGCTAGGCTAAATGAGACCTGCGGATCGAAACCGCCTGCCATCGCCTGTGCGTCGCTGCCGTTTATAGAGAGTAGTTCAATCAGGAACTTACTGCTTACGGAAAGCGCGGAGAGGTCAAGCTGACCGCCAACAGTAATAGTGTCATAGTCAGTACCAGCGATGCCATCGCCACCGAACGTGCCAACGACATTTAGAACTTGTAGTTGTAGTTGAGCACCTCCTGCAAGGGCGAGGTCGCCAGAGATGTTAAGGTTGCCGGGTGAGTTACCTGGGGCGAGCTTTGTACCAGTGGCTACCGACACATCACCCAAGAACGTGCCGCTGCCAGCAAGGGTCGCACCATCCTTTAGCTGAACATCACCACCGAAGATTTCATTTTCGCGATAAACGGATCCACTTTCAACGGATAGCGTTCCGGTATAAAACTC
The DNA here is from genome assembly GCA_903957465.1 of uncultured Opitutia bacterium. Classification (GTDB taxonomy): domain Bacteria; phylum Verrucomicrobiota; class Verrucomicrobiia; order Opitutales; family UBA953; genus UBA8828. Next base: position 462 of record CAJBPJ010000142.1, on the reverse strand, counting down.
TTTATTACCAGCGAGCGTACCACCCGTGAAGGTGATGTTATTGGTAATCACACCTGAAAGATTGAGGGTGCTACCTGTGCCGAGTTGGAGTTTCGCACCTGAAGCGAGAGTGTTTGAGCTAACAGTGACTGCATCCGAGCCCGAGATTGTAACCGTTCCTGTGTAACCTGAACCAGTAACGGAACCACCACCAGAGAGTGTCACCGCCTTCGTCGAGTTGCGGCTACCGAAATTTAAGGACCCACCCGTCTCGAGGAGGAGGTTGCCTACGGGATCGCCTGCTGAGAGGTCAACGGTCGATTGGACGGTAAGATTTCCGAGGAAGCCGCTAATGTTGCTAACCGTCGCACCATTCAGAACGAAATTACCCGTGACACCATTGAGGTCGGCTGTTTTACCTGCACCAAGAGTGACAGGTACGCCCAACTCGGAGAGGGTGTTAAGCGTATCGGCACTATAATT
>CAJBPJ010000141.1 GCA_903957465.1 uncultured Opitutia bacterium | reverse complement strand
CCTTCAACCGCTGAAAGGGTTGAGTCGCAGTCTATAAGCAGAAGCCGTGTGGCCATGTGTTAAAAGAGGAGTAGGAGTGGGTAGGGAGCAAGCGGGAAGCGGTCGGGTCCAGATTGACCCTTAGCCTAAGTCAGTTATCTCTGCCTATACCTGTGAGGCCGTGCGTTCTACATTTCTTAACGGTACCCGACCTTACTCCCGTCGAGGCCATCCATGTCGCCGCGGATGCCGGTTATCCCTTTGTCAGTTTACGACTACAAACGCCTAACGCTAACGACGCCGCGTTGCCGCTACTTTTGGATGATGCGCTCGCACGCGAGGTGGCAAAAGCATCTCGCAGTACCGGGGTGGGTATCGCTGAAGTGGACATTCTTCGCTTACCCGCGGATGCAAAGGCCGACGGCCTTGTGCGTTTTATCGATCGAGCAGCGAGCCTCGGGGCAAAGCACTTGGTCGCTGTCGGACTAGACACTGATGAGAATAAGCTAGCAGAGATTTTTGCCCAAGCTTGTCGTTTAGCTGCGCCATACGGGATGACAGTTAACCTCGAACCGATTTCTTGGAATGCTGTTAGTTCATTAACACAAGCACACCGCATTGTGCATACAGCAGCCCAACCCAACGGTGGTGTTTTAGTCGACGCACTGCATTTTCACCGGATGGGTGAATCGGTTGATGACTTGAAGACAATAGCACCCGAAAAGTTAAATATTTTCCACCTTTGCGATGCGCCCTTGTTAGGGCCTGTTGGCGTGGATGCCTTGCGCGTTGAAGCGCGTACGGCGCGCCAGATGCCTGGCGAAGGCCAACTTAAACTCGCACCCTTACTTCAGGCGTTGCCGTCGCATACATTGATGAGTGTGGAAGTGCCTAATCAAAAACTTCTCAAAGAACTTACACCGAAGCAGCGGGCGGTGATGGCTTTAAAAGCCACCCACAGTCTCTTCAAAGGTTGCCTTTAAGGCGTCTCTAAATGTTTACTCACGACGTCCGTGAGCTCACCTGACCCTTCTAATCATTGGCGCACCATTGCTCTTCGTTGGGCAGAAATCGGTGCACCCCTTCGACCAGTTCCCGAAGACGTCAAGCTCGTCGCAGACGAGGCTTTGGCTTGGACAAAAAATAACGGCCGGGCGCCGCGTGTGCTCATTCTGGGTGTGACCCCAGAATTGTGCCGGCTTGATTGGCCAAAGGGTACTTCCGTTTGTGCGGTCGATCAGTCGCCTGATATGATCCGGGCGGTTTGGCCAGGGGATCCTGCTCAAGTGACAACGTCAAACTGGCTTGATGTTGGCAGCGTTCATGCCTCGGGATCATTCGACATCGTTGTCTGCGATGGTGGACTGCACCTTCTGCCATACCCGGATGGACAATCCCAGCTATCGCAAGTCATCGCTAAGCTTCTTACTCCAAAAGGCCTCGCCATTTTTCGACTCTTTGCGCTCCCGAAGGTTTTCGAAAGTATAGCTCAAGTCTTGGCTGCTTTGGCGAATGGTAAAATTACCGACATGAATCGGCTTAAACTTCGGATGGGTATGGCGCTGCAGAAAGATTCTACCACGGGCGCTTGTTTGGGTGATGTCTGGAACTGCATTGCTGCCGTTGAGCCAGACCTTGCCGCTCTTGCTCGTCGTCTTGGTTGGCGGCGTGAACATGCTGAAGCCTTAGTTAGCTACCGCGATTCATCTAACCGTTACTATTTCTCGACACCGCAAGCAGCGATCGAGTGTTTGGAGTCGTCAGGGCAACTTCGCTTCGTGCGCACGCACCTGCCTTCGTATCCCAATCCCGAACAATTCCCGACAATTGTCTGGGAACGTCTATGAAGCCTCCTGAATCTATTCCTGACACTCAGCGTCTGCAGGACCTGATCTATGGGTATCGCGGTACGGCACTGCTCTATGGCATGGTTAAGCTTGGTTTGCCTGAGGCCATGGCAGTGGGGCCGCGCTCGGTTACGGATTTGGCATCCGCGCTCAAACTCCATGAGGCCTCGCTGCAACGATTTCTTCGAGGTTTAGTTGTTATGGATGTTGTGAGTGAGTTGACAGATGGACGTGTTGAACTGACCGCTATGGGTCGATTGATGCTCTCGCCTGGTATTGCGTCT
>CAJBPJ010000140.1 GCA_903957465.1 uncultured Opitutia bacterium | reverse complement strand
GCTGGCCAGAGCATGTGCTATAACGATGAGGATCCTAAGGTTGCTTGGGATGGGCCGCTTATTTTGCTGACGTCGAAGTTATCAGCTTCAGCTTCGGAAATCTTTGCGGGGGCTATGCGCGACCATCGTCGCGCTATAATTGTTGGTGATTCTACAACGCACGGAAAAGGCTCCGTTCAAAACATCATCGAACTTTCTCGGCTTGCCCCCCAGCTCAAGTCCGCCGTGAAAGTAACTATTCAAAAGTGGTACGCGCCGAATGGTTCTTCGATTCAACTTAAAGGCGTTCCGGCCGACATCACTGTACCGTCGCTATTTTCAGTTATGCCCGTCGCCGAGTCTGATCTCGATCGGCCCCTTCCCTGGGATTCCGTCGAGCCTATGCTGACCAAGGTTGATGAAGGTGCCTGGCTCAAGGCGCCCTTAAGCACTGGATTAATTAAGCGCCTAAACGACGCAAGTCGCCGCCGACAAATCGAACTCCCTGAGTTCTCCACGCTTTCTCATATGCTCTCATGGACGAGCGCGCGCGTTAATCGTACGGAAGTTCCGCTATCCTTAAATACACGTCGCAATGAGCGTATCGAAGACCTTGCTTTCCGTGAAAGTGTCCGAAAGGAACTTGAGAAGTACGGTAAGTCCGAACTGATAAGTAAAGAGGTTAAGCTTGATGCCGCCATTGTTCAGGCGAAAAAACAGACAGATCCTAATTGGGAAAAAGCCTCGAAAAGCATGTCGCGTTTGCGTGGGCCTTTGGAAGATGAAACCTGGCCAGATTATGATATCCAGCTAACCGAAGCCCTCAATATTGCCTGCGATTGGTCGATAGAGTTGAATAAAACACCGAGCGCAAAGCGTTAAGGGTAAGCCGGCGAGGCCACGGCGCTCGCTCTTGACCATGTCTCTATAGGCGGGTAGTCAAAGGGTGTCGTCTTACCCAACGCGACACTCCCATCACCCCCATGTTCGCCCCTATCCTCATGTCATCAGGCGTTAGCATCCAATTACAGGCCGTCGACTACCTCATCCTCGCGGTTTACTTCGCCTTTGTAATTGGTATCGGCTTTGCACTTCAGCGGCACACCCGCACCTCTGATGAGTTCTTCCTCTCCGGTCGCTCCCTGCCAGGCTGGGTAACGGGTCTTGCTTTCATCTCTGCCAACCTCGGTGCTCAAGAGCTCATCGGGATGGCCGCCTCTGGTGCCCAGTATGGCATCATGACGGCGCACTTCTATTGGGTTGGTGCTATACCTGCGATGGTCTTCCTTGGTGTCTTCATGATGCCGATGTACTACGGCTCCAAGGCTCGCTCGGTGCCCGAGTACCTTAAGCTGCGCTTCGACGAACGTACCCGTGCGTTCAACTCGTACTCGTTCGCCATCATGACCATCTCTTCATCGGGCATCTCGATGCACGTGCTGGCCGATCTTATCAACCGTCTTATCGGCTGGGACTACACCCTCTGTCTTGTTGTCACCTCCGTTATCATCCTTCTCTACGTTCTTAAGGGCGGCCTGACTTCGGCGATGTATACCGAAGTCTTACAGTTCTTTATGATTGTCTTCGGCATCGCACCGCTCGCGTGGATAGCTTTGCGCGACATCGGCGGATGGGACGGCCTTGTGGCGAAGCTCACTGTTACCAAGCCTGATGCCTTGCACTCTTGGGCAGGCACCTCGGGTACAGAGAATGCTATGGGTGTTGAATGGTACGGCATTCTCATCGGACTCGGCTTTGTACTCTCCTTTGGTTACTGGTGTACAAATTTCGCAGAAGTGCAGCGCGCGATGGTTGCCAAGGATATGGGCGCAGCCCGGCGCACGCCCATTATCGGCGCCATCCCCAAGATGCTCTTCCCTGCAGTTGTTATTCTTCCTGGGCTCGTTGCCTTTGCACTTACGGGTGATGGACAAGGCTACGAATTGCCAACCAAGGATGGAGTTCCCAACTACAACCAAGTTTTGCCCTCCATGCTTTTGCATTACTTCCCGAGTGGCATGCTTGGTCTAGCACTGACGGCCCTGATGGCTTCCTTCATGTCAGGCACAGCCGCCAACGTCACCGCTTTCAACACCGTCTGGACCTACGACATCTACCAGAGCACAATTGGTCGCGGCAAGGATGACGCCCACCTGCTCCGCATGGGTAAGTACGCCACTGTCTTCGGCATTCTTGCCTCGATGGCCTTCGCCTTCGTAGCCGCTCAGTACAACAATATCCTTAGCATCCTCCAATTGATCTTCGGCTTCGTCAACGCCCCGCTCTTTGCGACTTTCTTGCTTGGTATGTTCACGCGCCGTTCATCGAGCCGGGGAGCCTTCACTGGACTTATTATCGGCACGTTTGCTGCACTCCTTTACCACGGCTTCTCTCACGCAGTCGAAAATCCGCTTGGCATGAAGGGTGGCTGGCTCGCGCAACTGCTCGGACAGCCTGCTGCGTTTACGCTCGGTACGGAACTCGCTCAGACCTTCTGGCTGGCTACGGTCGCCTTTAGTGTGACCTTCCTCGTTAACCTCATTGTTTCGCTCGTCACAGGTCGCGATAAGACTGACGCCGAACTGAGTGGACTCGTCTACTCCCTTACACCTAAGCCCATTGAGACCCACGAGCCTTTCCTTCTGCGCCCAGCCGTACTCGGCAGTCTAGTGCTGGTCGTGGCGATTTTCCTCAATTGGTACTTCTGGTAAAACTTTAACCAACACTCTCATGGACATCCGCAAACCTATTGGACAACTCTTCCTCATTCTCGGCACCATTCTTATGGCTTGGGGCATTTTTGGTGGCGAAGCCGCTGCAGGTAAGCTGCCCTTCAATCTTAATCTTTGGTGGGGTGCCGCCGTCTTCCTCTTCGGGGCTGCGATGACTTACTACGCCCGCCGCGCAGCGGCTGCCGAGTCGGCTCGCGAGTCCTGCGGGACTGGTTGCGGCTGCTCGAAGTCGCAGTAAAAAGCCTTTCTGCGCTCTCTAAAGACCAGGGCGCTGGGTCGACTTAGCTTATTTAGTTAAGTCGTCCCTTGCAACTTGTGTCGCTTGGGGTTCCACATCTTTTGTGCTTTCTCTTCGTGCCACTGCCCTGCGACGTCGTTTAGGCGACACAGCTGCATTGGCTGGCGTAGACTTAGATGTTCCTGCGGGATCAACACTTTGCGTTGTTGGGCCTTCGGGCGCAGGCAAATCAACACTGCTTCGTGTATTGGCAGGGCTGACGACACAAGATACCGGTGAAGTGCGTCTCGGAGGTAAAGAGGTTTCGAGTCAAAGCCCTACACAGCGCCGCGTCGCCCTCGTGACCCAGTCACCGGTAATCTTCCCTCACTTGACCGCTCTCGAGAATGTTGCGCAGGGGGCGGAAGAGGGTGGAGCGTCTTCAGCAGAGGCGCTTCTGCAAGCTGCCGTGACTTTAAAAGCCTTAGGCGCAGAAAGTCTTGGTGCCCGTCGTGGAAGTGAGCTTTCGGGTGGTATGCAGCAACGCGTTGCTGTGGCGCGTGCACTGGCAACACGTCCCGCACTTCTTTTATTGGACGAACCTTTTTCGCATTTAGACGTACCGTCGCGCGAAGAAGCCCGCAAAGCTTTATCAGCTGTTTTGAAAACCGCTGGGATTACTACCATCATTGTGACGCATGAGTTGCCGGAGGCTTATGCATTGGCAGATCAGATTGTTGTCTTGCGTGAAGGTAAAGTTGTTCAATTCGGTGCACCGCGTGATGTTTACCGCCGGCCCGTTGATAGCTGGGTGGCCGCATTTTTAGGTGCAGCAAATCTTTTACCCGCAACAGTTATTCGTTCCGCTGCAGGCGAGGCTGTCGTTCGTTGTGCCCTGGGTGAAGTGAGCGGGGCTTTGGCTCGACCAGACACAGTTCCTGCCGACGGTGCTTCGGTCATGGTGTGTATTCGTCCGGAGGGTCTCCGCCTCGACAGCGTTGGTCCAGAGGACAATGCCTTTCAAGGGTCTGTTGTTAGCTCAGTATTTTTAGGAAACAGTGCTTTGCATGATTTCCAGTCCCGCCAAGGAACGTTACTTAAAGTCCTAGAGATGAATCCGCGTAATCGCGCAGGATCTTCTGCTTCATGTTGCGCTTGGGTTGAACCTGAGGATGTTGTCATCCTCCTTTCCTAATGTCGTCGACGGCACCTTCTATTCGCGCACAACTCGGGCCTACGCTCCGCCTAGCTGTGCCGATTATGTTAGGCATGCTCGGCTACGGCTTAATGTTTGTCATCGATGTAGCTATGGCGGGCCGGCTTGGGGAGACGGCTTTGGCGGCGTCGGCACTTGCGGGAAACCTTAATTACATTCCTTACGTATTTGGAATCGGCGTCGTCGGGTCAGTGGCAGTCTACCAGTCACAAGATAATGGAGCCGGCGTTACCGGCTCATCAGGAACCATTCTCCGCCACGGCGTAGTGCTCGCGCTGACGTTTGGGGTTGTCGCCGCCACACTCACGCACCTGAGCGTTTATCTTTTACCATACCTAGGATCCGCGCCTGAGGTTGTTGCCGAGGCGCATGACTTTTATGTCTTAATGGCCTGGGGAATTATCCCTGGATTACTATTTCATGCTGTACGTGGACACCGTGACTCACAGCACCAGCCATGGATTTCGCTGGCTTGGTTAACCTTTGGCCTGCTTGCCAATATCGGTCTTAACTGGCTTTTGATGTACGGGAATTGGGGCTGCCCTAAGCTCGGTTTGGCCGGTGCAGGCTGGGCGACAATCATTTCAAGGGTCCTGATGCTGATTGGTCTTTGGTTCACGCCGGGGAGAGGTGAAATCAATGTAAGCGAGGGACTTAATCGGCAGGTTTTCTCGCGACTTCTGCAGACCGGTATACCTGCTGGGCTTCACAGTCTAAGTGAAGTCGGGATTTTTGCGATCGTACCGATTTTTGCCGGATGGATTTCACCTATTTCCCAAGCCTCTCACCAAGTTGCAGTGAGCGCAGCGTCGGCGGCATTTATGCTCCCGCTTGGACTCGGCATTGCTGCGGGCATTCGCGTCGGCGAGGCACGCGGAGCTAACAATCGCGCGCTCGCTCGCGCTATCGGTGTCGGCTCCCTCATCATTGCGGGATCGATCATGGGAATTTACGGACTGCTCATGGTTTTATTTCGGCCAGAGTTACTGGCTGTCTACGAAGTTGCGGGAACCCGCGTCGGCGATCTTGCGTCGACATTGCTTATTTTTGCCGCGCTCTGGGCGCCCTTTGACGGCATTCAGGTTGTTTCGGCCCATCTGCTCCGGTCAGTTAATTTTGCCGCATGGGCCTCTTGGGCCGCAGCTGCGTGTTACTGGGGCATAGCGCTACCACTCTGTCTTATTCTCGCTTTCCCTTTAGGTTATGGCGCCGAAGGCATTTGGGCAGCGCTGGCTTTGAGTTTAGGCTTTGCGGCTTTGGCCATGGGATGGAAATTCTTACGGGCAACACGTATCGGTGCGCCTGGCTGGGAGCATTCAGCCTAAAGGCTGTATAAAGTAGCAAGCGGGAAGCAGGAAGCGGGAGGATGTGAGCTTTGTAAGTCTTCTTCCGGCTTACCCTTTGCCCCTTCCTGCTACCGCCGCCCCTCTTTAGTCTTTAGCCCTTAGTCTTTAGTCTCTAGAGCCTTCGCCATGTCACAGCAGCCAGCCAAGCCCAAGACAGCCATTACGCCAACCCGTGCCGAGGATTACCCTGAGTGGTACCTTCAGGTGATTAAGGCTGCCGACCTTGCTGAAAACAGTCCGGTGCGTGGCTGTATGGTGATTAAGCCTTGGGGTTATGCGTTATGGGAAAATATCCAACGCGATCTGGACGCAAAATTTAAAGCCACGGGTCACGTCAACGCTTACTTCCCGCTTTTTATTCCAATGAGCTACCTCCAAAAGGAGGCTCAACATGTCGATGGTTTTGCCAAGGAGTGTGCGGTTGTTACACATTCGCGTCTCGAAGCAGGTCCTGATGGTAAGCTTGTTCCCGCTGGCCCGCTCGAAGAGCCGCTGATTGTTCGCCCAACATCGGAAACGATTATCGGTGAAACATATTCGAAGTGGGTTCAGTCCTATCGCGATCTGCCTATTCTCATTAACCAGTGGGCTAATGTGGTTCGCTGGGAGATGCGCACGCGCCTCTTCCTTCGTACCGCAGAGTTTCTCTGGCAAGAAGGCCACACCGTCCATGCTACGGAAAAAGAAGCCATGGAAGAAACCGTTCGCATGCTCGAGGTCTATGCCGACTTCGCTGAGAATCATATGGCGATGCCAGTGATTAAGGGCACGAAGACATCAGGTGAACGCTTCCCGGGTGCGGTCGAAACATTCTGTATCGAATCCATGATGCAGGATCGTAAGGCGCTGCAGGCAGGCACATCCCATTATCTCGGACAAAACTTCTCCAAGTCCTGCAACATCCGCTTCCAAGATGAAGGTGGTACCTTGCAATACGCGCATACTACCTCATGGGGTGTGTCGACGCGCTTGATTGGTGGCATGATTATGACCCATGCGGACGACGACGGCCTCATTGCGCCACCTCGCTTAGCTCCTCAACACGCTGTCATTATTCCAATTTACAAAGATGAAGCCGGGCGCGCGGAGGTTCTTGCTTACTGCAAGACGCTTCAACAGGAACTCGTCGCCAAAAGTTTCCACGGAAGGCCACTAACCGTAACCATCGACGACCGCGATCTCCGCGGTGGCGAAAAAATGTGGGGTTGGATTAAAAAAGGCGTGCCGCTCCGGATTGAAGTTGGTCCACGAGATATTGCTGCAGGTGTTGCCATGGTTGCACGTCGCGACAATGGAGAAAAGGCAGCGGTACCTCGCGCCGAACTTGTCGCTGGAATCGCTGATCGTCTTCAAGCAATCCAGGACAACCTACTTGCGCGTGCGCGTGCTTTCCAGGCCGCTCACACCAAGACTATTGATACCTTTGAAGAGCTTAAGGCTTACTTCGCGCCCAAGAACCCCGAGCGCCCCGAGATCCATGGCGGGTTTGCACTTTGTCACTGGAATGGTTCGGCCGAAGTGGAGAAGCGTCTCAAAGAAGAGCTTAAAGTAACCATCCGCTGCATCCCTATAGATGCCCCTGCCGAAGCGGGTAAATGTGTGGTAACGGGCGAGCCCAGTGCCCGGCGCGTGGTTATGGCAAAGGCGTATTAACCCCATAAGGCCTAGGGGGTCTTTGCCCTGTTAGGGCTCATTTGCTAGGTTTAATGGGCTAATGGCGCTCTCTATGCAACTTGAGCCTATAAAAAACCCTTGCCGAACCCCCCTTGAATCCTCATTTCAAACCCTCCCATGACTACAGAAGGTAATCCTAATCGGTCCAAGAACCCTCATGACTTCGACTTCGCTCAACCCGAAGCGCTGACCCGCTATGTCACTGAGACTGGCAAGATTCTGCCACGCAAATTGACCGGTCTGAATGCTGCCCAGCAGCGACATGTTACGAAGGCGATCAAGCGCGCTCGTTGCATGCTTACGATGAAGTAAGCTGCGCTGAAAAGCGTTTCCTAAAAGGCCACCTCTCGGTGGCCTTTTTGTTTAAGGGCGCCCGCACGCTCCTTTCTGCATTATCCCTCAGTCACTAGACCTTAGTCTCATAAACGTCATTCCGCTTTAGTCTTTAGGCCTTAGGCCTTAGCCTCGCCCTGTGTCCGACACGTCTCCATTTCTGACCAACTCGCCCGCTGATCTCACACGTGCGGCTGACGTGTTGCGTTCAGGCGAGATTGTAGCGCTACCAACGGAAACAGTTTATGGCTTAGCAGCAGATGCCCTCAACCCGGTGGCAGTCCGAAAAATCTTCGAGGCCAAAGGTCGCCCCTTGCTTGACCCCCTTATCGTCCATGTTGCTGACCTTGATGCACTCGCTCAAATCGCAGTTGTCGACTCTCGGCTAAGCAAGGTTGCGAAATTTTGGCCAGGCCCACTGACAGTCGTGCTAGCTCGGCAGTCGTGCGTGCCTGATTTGGTAACTGCGGGTAAAGACACAGTTGCTGTGCGCATCCCAGCTCACCCAATTTTCCGTGAGGTACTTCGTCTGTCGGGGCTTCCTTTGGCCGCACCGAGTGCGAATCCTTTTGGTTATATTAGCCCGACGACGGCTGAGCACGTACGTACATCGCTTGGCGCGCGTTGCCCTTTGATTGTCGATGGTGGTCCGAGTGCCCATGGTGTTGAGTCGACGATTATCGATTTATCGCACCCTGGTCGTGTCCGCCTACTGCGCCCTGGACCTATTTCAATCGAACAACTCGAAGCTGTGCTCGGTCCGCTCGAAGTCGTCACACATGCAAGCACACAGGATGTCGCTCAAGACGCCCCCGGAATGCTTGAGCGTCATTATAGCCCGAAGCTACCGATGATACTTTTTGAGCGCGACCAGAACCTGCCCTCATTGCCAACGGACGCTGCATTAATTTTACAGTCACGTCGGCCAACAGTACCTTCGCATGCGCGCGTTTACTATCTCTCAGAACATGGCGACTGTGTGGAGGCTGCCCACGGACTTTTCGCACTTTTGCGTTTAGTCGATCAACAGCACCACTCCGTGATCATTGTCGAGCTCGCTGAACCTAAAGGCATTGGCATCGCCCTTAACGACCGTCTACGCCGGGCAGCAGCACGTTAAGCATGCAAACCCTGCTTGAGACATTACGGAAAGCTGAAGACTTTCTGGGCCGTAAAGGTTTTGTGAAGCCCAAGGGCGAAGTTGAACACCTCTTTGCGGGCGTACTCGGTTTGAAGCGTCTTGATCTCTACCTTCAGTTTGAACGATTACTGACCGACGCTGAAGTAGCGCGGTTGCGTGATGCCACCGTCCGTCGCGCGGCACATGAGCCACTTCAGCACATCTTAGGTACAGTAGAATTTCGCAATCTCACGCTGAAGTCCGATAAGCGCGCCCTCATTCCCCGTCCAGAAACTGAGGAACTCATCGACGTCGCTCTCGCATGCTTCCCGGCCGAGCAGGCTGTGCGCGTGCTTGACCTGGGCACAGGCTCTGGCGCCATCGCTCTGGCGATTGCTCAAGAGCGGCCCGCTTGGTCAGTTGATGCAGTGGATGCGTCCGATGATGCATTGGCGCTGGCTCGCGAGAACGCATTACTTACAGGACTTTCTGAGCGCGTTCGTTTTAAAAAGTCAGATTGGTTTAGCGCTGTCACTGATAAGTATGATCTTATCGTTTCGAACCCGCCTTACTTAACAGATGCTGAAGTCGCCTCGGCCGAACCCGAAGTGCGCCTACATGATCCACTATCAGCGCTTGTTGCACCCGAGGACGGCCTCGCTGACCTGCGTCGTATCCTTGAGGGTGCACCGAAGTTTCTTAATCCTGATGGTTGGGTCGTGCTAGAGACGGGTATTACGCAGCATTCTCAACTCGCCGCTGTCTCCGTGGCCGTTGGCTATAGCAAATCAGAGGGTAGTGCTGACCTCTCAGGGCGCCCTAGATTCTGGTTAGCGCTAGCTTCCAAATAGAATTTTCTATGTTAGACGATGCACTGGCCAGAGTAAGTGCTTGAAACATAGTGTCATTAAACAATATCAGCATTCATAACACCCGATGCCCCAAGCTAACTTATTTCGGGACATATTTCTCTTAAATAGAAAATCTGAAGGATTGGGCTCAGTTGTTTCTTTTCCAAAGTCCGGACGTACATGGTTGCGAGTCATGCTTGATAAGTTGAATTTACCAATGAGTTATACGCATGCTGGTAGTGGGTATAACGTCAGCTGCCACTTCAATGATTTGCAAATAGGCAAGAAAGTCCTCTTCCGCTGGAGAGTACTGCCACTACCTTTTTTCCAAAGACGCATACTTTTTCTCCACCGCGACCCGAGAGATACCGCCGTGTCAGGGTATTTTCAAAAAACTTTAAGACTCGGCTCCAATAGTGAAATCTCGATAGCTGATTTTATTCGTGATCCTCACCTTGGTGTAGAGAAAGTTATTATCTTTAATCTACTGTGGCTTGAACGTGGCAGTAAGATGAAGAAGTTTAAATCGGTTAGCTATGAGGCGTTAAGAACTGATTCGGTTAATGGACTCGCGAACATTACCAAGTGGTTAAGGCCGGGTAGTGCCTTTGCCCTGAGTAGTATAGAGGGCGTTGTTCAAGAAAGTAGCTTTCAGAAGATGCGTGAACAGGAGAAAAAAGGTGACCTCAGTAAGCTGTATGATCAAAAGATATTTGGTGGCACCGTCGCCGATAATCCCGACAGCTACAAAGTTCGCCGCGGCAAGGTAGGGGGCTACGTAGATTATTTTTCCGAAAAAGACTTAGCATACTGCGATGAGCTATTAGCTCGCTACGACTATTTCAACCGGGTGCGTGAGTTGTCCAAGCAAACTGGACTCTTATAAAGGCGTATCCACGCCTTGCGCGTTCGGATTGGTGATTGCCTCTATCAGTGGGGCTTTAGGCCAGCGTCTTCATATCAATTACGAAGCGGTAGCGCACGTCCTGCTTCAGCATACGATCCCAGGCTTCATTTACCTTCTGCATCGAAATCATTTCGATGTCTGAAACAATTCCGTGCTGCGCGCAGAACTCGAGCATCTCTTGGGTCTCGGCGATGCCACCGATGCCTGAACCTGCGAAACTACGACGGGGTAAG
>CAJBPJ010000139.1 GCA_903957465.1 uncultured Opitutia bacterium | reverse complement strand
TGCGAGGAGGAGACCTTCGCATTGTTTAGCTTCAAGGTGTCGCATCGCTACAGCTAGCCCAATGGCGATCGGGAGGTCGTAAAGGGCACCTTCCTTGCGTAAATCCCCTGGAGCCAAGTTAATGGTGGTGTGCATTTCCGGTCTGCGTAGGCCGGTGTTCATCAGGGCGGATAGTACGCGGTCTTCGGACTCTTTAACCGCGGTGTCTGGTAGGCCGACCATCCATAGGCCGTATTCGCCTTCTTCCCCGGTATTGATTTCAACATCTACGGGTAAAGCTTCGACGCCGACCAATGCGCCTGAACGAATAACAGAAAGCATGTCGCAGGTGAGTGCGGTGCACCCTCGACAGCAAGTGGGCTAACCTAGGGATAATTGACTAAGCAATTACTTCACGCGATCTGCCCAGTCTTTACCGAATCTCTTTAAGTAAGGCAGGTAAGTCGACGTGGTTGGCAACAAGTTCGCGAATGACAGGGATTTTATCTTCGTCCTCAGCCATTGTCTTTACGGTCATATTATTAATTCGGGCTGTCACCGCAAAGGCTTCGGTCTCAACTGCGAGCAAGGGGATATCGACAGCGGCTAGTGCTTTCTCGACAGACTCAGGTGGTAGCAGTCCATTTGACAGCAAGATACCGGAAAGCGATTTTGCCGCTTCGGGTGTAGCTAATGCTGCTAAGAGTTTTTCGCGATCGCCTGAGACAATTAACAGTGTGCCTGGCTTGTTTAAGTATTCTGCTGAACGACGTGCGGACATGGCACCCATGATGACGCGGCGAACGCGACGATTGCCATTAGGACGGTGAATCCAGCGTGCCTGTGTTTCGTGAGCAACCTGATCAAGATTCGGGCAGATAAGGGTTTCGCGCATTGGCAAGACGCCGAGCAAAGGTAACCCGAGTTGTTTTAACCCGCGTCCTGCATATTCGCGAATGAAGTCAATTTTGTCCGGCATGACTTTATTGAGAATAACACCGACAACTTCGACGCCTGCTTGGCGGAAGAGTGCTTGGTTGATGGCAACTTCGTCGACGGGTTTTCCAATACCACCTGCGGCGACGATGATTGCTTTGGAACCAAGCATTTTAGCGTTGTCTGCATTCGATGCGCCGAAGACAGAACCGACACCTGCGTGGCCAGAACCCTCAACGACAATAATATCTTTGCCATAAGCTGCACGGTCAAAGGCACGACAAATACGGTCGATTAATTGTGGTCGAACGGTCTCAGGATTTTCTAAAAATTGGCGGGTGAAGTCTGGCCCAATGGCCACGGGCGACATCGCTGCCATGGGAATATCTAAATCAAAGAGGGCATCGAGCAAGAGGGTGTCTTCGTCGACTTGATCATCTCCAGATTGAACGACGCGCTGGGCGATAGGTTTGATATAACCAACTTTTAGTCCCATGGCACCAAGTGCGGCGGTTAGACCAAGACAGGTGGTGGTCTTCCCGTCGTTCATGCGGGTGGCGGCGACAAAAATGCGCGGCGTCGACATGTTTAGCGGACGCGTCAGTAACCCTGGCGTGTCTTTTCCGAACCGGCTGATGCCTCCAAGTGCCATCTTTAGGACTTGCGAGGGGCTTCGGTCGGGTAGAGGTAACTGCGGTCAACGGCTTGGGCTGCGACAATCACCGTTGTGCCAAGGATATCATGTGCGGATGCCCCGCGGGAAATCTCTGCTGCCGGGCGCTCAAGTCCAGTGAGGATCTGGCCATAGGCTGGAATGCGTGCGACCACTTGAACCATCTTCGCCGCAATATTGCCGGAATTTAGGTCAGGGAAAATCAAGACGTTGGCTTTACCGGCAACCGACCCTCCAACTTCTTTAGCTTCTGCGATGAAGCTATCGAGGGCAGCGTCCACTTGCATCTCGCCGTCGATTTCTGCGGCGATACCGAGCTCGATAGCTTTCCGACGTG
Organism: uncultured Opitutia bacterium; assembly: GCA_903957465.1. GTDB lineage: Bacteria > Verrucomicrobiota > Verrucomicrobiia > Opitutales > UBA953 > UBA8828. Next base: position 1,269 of record CAJBPJ010000139.1, on the reverse strand, counting down.
CAAGTTCGGTCGCAGCTTTCACGCGCTGAATGGAACCGACGCCAGCATTGGGTGAGTGTGTCGAGTAACCAAGCATGGCCACGCGAGGGGTTTGGCCTGAGAGGTGCGAGGCGAGGCCAGCGGTCGTAACGGCGATGTCGGCTAGTTGGTCCGCAGTCGGTTCGGGAACCACTGCACAGTCTGAAAGAAAGAGTACACCGTCGCTCCCCAATTTAGTGTTATCTTCGGACTCCAGGATAAGCATCGAAGAAACTGTTTTAACGCCTGCCTGGCGGGGGAATGTCTGCAAGATGGCACGAATACCTGAAGCAGAAGTTGCGGTCGCACCTGTGACGATTGCGTCGGCAGCGGATGTGGCGACCATCATGCACCCAAAGTAATTAGGGTTCATGGCAAGTTCGCGGGGATCTCCAGACAGTTTGATGCTTCCGTAGCGCTGAATGGAGGCGATTTTTTCTGCGTAGCTTAAAAGTTCGTCGGCTCGTTCAGGCTCAAGTAAGCGAATGCCGTCGAGCGAGATGTTGAGACGTGCGGCGGCAATTTTAATACGCTGACGATCGCCGAGTAGAATGGGGATACCGAGTTTGCGCGTCGCAAATTGACGTGCGGCCTGGATGATGCGTGGGTCGCTACCTTCAGGGAAGACGACGCGCTTAGGATGGTTCTGGAGGCGAGCGGAGAGGCGAGAAATGAGTGACATGGTGTTGCAGATTGGCACCAGCGTGACACTGGAACCATGTGCTATCCTAGGCTAAACTTGGACAGGAGTGCGAGGCAGAATGGTCTCCGCAGAAACATCACTTATCTTTGCCTAGCGGGGTTGCCCTTGAACTTTGCTAGCCAGTGTAGTGCAGAAAGTGGCTTATGTCTTAACGCTTGAGTTGCAACTTGCTGAGTTGGCGTCCGTCGTCGGCCGCGAGGGTCTGTACGGTAAGTTCGGTCGACGTGGCGTGCAACAGCATCAGCGTAGCGGCCTTGGGATCGGGTCCGCCACCAATGACCGTAGGGAAGGGAGGGACATAACGCACCTCCGTATCAATGGATTGGCTGTCACGTGGGCTGGCCTTGAACTGAATGACCTGCTCCTTGCCTGCGGGTATGGTCTTCCAAGTATGAACGTGCCCAGCCAGCGCTACATCAACTTTTCCTGTAGCGAGTGTTGAGGTCCACGTTTTCCGGGCATGCTCGGAATTCCAAATATCATCCGAAAAGAGTGGAATGTGGCTGAGGAAAACTCGCCAAGGTGCGTTTGCGGCTGCGGTCAATGCC
>CAJBPJ010000138.1 GCA_903957465.1 uncultured Opitutia bacterium | reverse complement strand
GCCCGACGGCACACGCCTGCGCACAGAATACGTTCTCCGTGGTTTTACTGGCTTTGGCATACTTGAATTTGATACCCGCAAGGGCGCTTGGCGAAAAGTCATCGAGGAGCATGATCCTAAATTTAGTTTTTATAATGGCCTGCATTTTCGCCATGATTTAGATGCCGACACGTCGCTTTGGATGTCAGAGCGAACTGGGTGGAGTCACCTTTATCGAGTCGACTTACGTACAGGTCGCACCCTGAACGCGGTAACCGCAGGCAAATGGGTTATGCGTAAAGTTGTGCATGTCGATCCCGCCCAAGGATTCGTGCTTGTCGAGGTACTCGGACTCAACCCGGACGAGAACCCCTACCAAGCACACCTCTGTCGCGTTAACCTCGATGGTACAGGATTCACCGATCTCACACCCAGCAACGCTCACCACGAAATCAACCTGTCTCCCAATAGGAAGTATTTCTTGGACGCCGCTTCCCGCCCAGACCTTCCCCCCACCTATACCCTGCGCCGCACAAGCGACGGCACAGTCGTCACAACTTTAGGTACCGCGAATATTTCTGGAGCAACGGAGGCTGGCTGGGCTACACCCATTCCATTCCACACCAAAGACCGTGATGGGAAATTTGACATCTGGGGCGTCATCCATCGTCCAAAGCCGTTCGACCCAACCAAACGCTATCCAGTTCTCGAGCATATCTACGCAGGGCCGCACGACTCATTTACACAGGCAGGCTTCTCGCCGTGGTGGTACGACGTTGTCCGTGAACCCAATATCAACGGATTCTATGTCGTGCAGATTGACGGGCTCGGCACGCGCAACCGCGGACGCGAATTCCATCAACGTGCTTGGCAAAACTTGCGGGATGCAGGATTGCCGGACCGCATTCTCTGGATGCAAGCTGCAGCAAAAGCAGAACCGCAGATGGATCTTTCGCGCGTTGGTATCTTTGGCGGATCAGCGGGTGGACAAAGTACTGTCTTTGCACTCCTTGATCACGGCGACTTCTACCGCGCAGGGGTCGCTGACTGTGGTTGTTACGACAACCGCGTAGATAAGATATGGTGGAATGAACAATGGCTTGGTTGGCCGGTTGGGCCTGCGTATGACTATAACCGTTGTGCGAATTTTGCGGAAAAACTTCGTAACCCGCTTTTGATTACGGTTGGCGAAGTAGACATCAACGTCGACCCGCGCAGTAGCAGTGAGCTTCGGGATGCCTTTATCGCTGCGGGCAAAGGTAACTTAATCGACTACCGCGTTGTATCAGGCATCGGCCACGGGGCCGGTGAACAGGATGACGTACGACAAGCCCGTCTTAATTTCTTTATCAAACACCTCGGCGGGCCGAAACCACGCTAAGCTCAGCCCCGCGGGTGAGCCTTGCGGTGAACTTCACGAAGTTTGGCAACGGTGAGGTGCGTGTAAATTTGCGTCGTCGACAGGGATGCGTGACCTAGTTGCTCCTGAACGTGACGTAAATCCGCACCATTGGACAAGAGATGCGTGGCACAGGCGTGGCGTAATTTATGCGGCGTCAAATCCATAGGTAAACCCGCTGCACGTAAACGTGCTTTGAGCATTAACTGAACCGCACGTGGCTGCAGTGCACCTGTACGACGTGCTAACAACAGTGGCTCCGTCCGTTTGGCTCCACCACGGAGTGCTAAATAATCACGCACCGCAGCGATTGCCATTTCGCCAACTGGCACGACGCGCTCTTTAGATCCCTTGCCGAGAACACGGGCCAAGCCCGTCGTCAGATCGACGTCACCCACGCTAAGTCCACAAAGTTCAGAAACGCGTAAGCCACCTCCATAGAGGAGTTCGAGAGCCGCACGGTCACACGCACGCGTCAGGGGCGTTTCACGTGAAGTCACCTTACCTTCCGGCTCAATCAAAAGAGTGTCTGTTTGATTTTCCGTTAAGATTTTCGGTAACGACCGTGGAAGCTTAGGTAAGGTGAGTCCAGCCGCAGGTGTGGCTTCAATGCCACCGCGCTCACGTAAATCCGCAAGGAAAGCGCGCACAGCTGACACTTGGTTGTGCACCGAGGTACGCGCATGAGACTTCTGCCGTTCGATAACAAAATCTCGCAAGTTACGTGCACTCACGGACGACCAATCACCTTTCCAGCCCGTACCCTTCGCCAACCAATGGGCAAAACCTTTGAGTGAACGACCGTAGGTTAGACATGTCCGCGCTGAGAGACGACGACCCGCGAGCTGTCTACCGAGAAAATCTGCAACCGTCGGTTGGC
>CAJBPJ010000137.1 GCA_903957465.1 uncultured Opitutia bacterium | reverse complement strand
TGCCCGGACTACGTTCACTTGCGCAAGAACTACAAGTCAGCGTCCCAACACTTTCTGCAGCTATCGATCGCTTAGTTTCGAAGGGCATTCTCTCAAGCAGAGGTGATCGCAAGCGCTTTCGCATTCAAAAAATTTCCGAAACGGCGAGTCGCAACTCAGGGGCCGTGAAGCGTGTGTTAATCATAACACCGCCAGGCGGCATTCAGTCTCTAAGTAAAGTCACCATCAACATCGTCCAAGGCATCAATCGTGATATGAATCGTCAAGGATGGTTAGTGCAATATGCAGACGTTGACTTTTATGACGTTAAAACTCCGAGAAAGAACTGGGAGAGCCTTTTAATTGGAAATCAAATTAGCCGTATTATTATCATCTACGGCCGTGAAGTTATTGGAAAATGGGCATTAGCCACGGGCATTCCCGTCTGCTTCTTAGGGGGAAACGCAGGTGATTTACCGATACCCATAATTGGTATAGATAGTCATCTTGTGGTTGAAGATGCCCTCGAAAAACTGGTTCGGCTCGGTCATAAAAGATTCCTCATTCCGCTCGGACAGCGCCACCCAGCCCTAGTCGCAAAGATGCGCGAAACCTACAGCGCAGTGCTCAGCCGGCATGATATTAAATTTAATCAAATTATTCAGATGCCCACAGGTGCGAGCCATACTGCTGAAACTGTCTGGCGAACAATGGAGCGCGCCTGGGAGCAAGGCGAAATACCCACAGCGATTATATTCCTGGACTGGCACACGTGTCTTACGGGAACGTCTTATCTGACGAGCAAGGGTCTCAGTATACCCAAGGACGTGTCAGTCGTCATGATTGCGAATGAATTTAGCTCGGACTGGTTCCGCCCCTTACTCGCCCATTATTCATTTCCAGAAAGCGACCTCGTAAAGGCCATGTCATCTTGGATGAAGAATAAAAGTTATAATCGCGAAAAATTACTTCAATACATGCTCCGCAGCTTCAATCCAGGGAAGTCGATTGCTGCCCCGAAGTTAAAGAGCTGACTACAAGTCGACGTTATCAATAAGTCGGGTCTCTCCCAAGAAACCAGCGACTGCGATCACGCTAGCCCCACGCGTAACCTTATCGACAGGCCGCATCGTCTCGCGGTCGACAATCGTAATATACTGCAGACGAAACGCGGTCTCATCGGCAAGTTGACGTGTAGCTGCAGCAAGCAAAACAGATGCCTGACACTCCCCGGCTACAACGAGGGCTTGGGCACGTCGCAGTGCCTCCGAAATAACACGTGCTCGCGCACGGTCTTCGGGGGCAAGGTAACGATTCCGCGAACTCATCGCTAAACCATCGGCCTCGCGCTCGGTAGGTGCTGCCACGATACGTACAGGCACGTCTAAGTCGCGTACCATACGCTGAATCACTGCGAGTTGCTGCAGATCTTTGCGACCAAAGATAGCTACATCCGGCGAGCAACTGTTGAGAAGTTTTAGGACAACTGTCGCCACTCCGCGAAAATGTCCCGGACGAAACTCGCCACAAAGACCGCTAGATACTGCGTCTTCATTCACCCACGTGGAGTACTCTGCTGGATAAAAATCTGAGCCCGGTGCAAAAATGATATCGACGACGCGACCTTCGCAAAGACGACAGTCTTCTTCAAACGGGCGCGGGTATTTTGAAAAATCTTCTTTAGGTCCAAACTGACTTGGGTTCACAAAAATAGAGACCACGCAGCACGTTGCTTCACGGCGAGCAAGATCGACCAAGGCGAGGTGGCCTGCATGCAGACACCCCATCGTCGGCACCAGTCCGATAGTTTTACCGGCCTTACGTGCAGCAGCGACAGCCAGGCGAAGCTCAGCGACGTTTCGGGCAATGACCATAAAGATAGGGAATAGACTATCGGCGAGGGACTAAAGACTAAAGGACATGTGTGAGCAGGAAGGGGCAAGCTTGTGGCGGGAAGAAAAGTTACCAACTCCCTCTTCCTAATCCTTTTGGATCTAGTCTTAAAAGCGACGCCCGCCTCGTAAAACAGAGGCGGGCGTCGAAAAAGGTGGCCGGAGTCGGAATCGAACCAACGACACGGGGATTTTCAATCCCCTGCTCTACCAACTGAGCTATCCGGCCGAAGAACCGAAAGCACACCGACTTTAACCATCGGTGTCAAGGTTGCGGAAAAGAACCCCTCAAAACTCGAATTTCCAAGCCGAAAGGCGTCTTTCAACCTCAGCTACAATCGCTGCCTCGCCTGCCTGGCCTGTATCCGAGACAAAGGTCACCGAGAAGCGCACGAAAGCGCCACAATCATCCCAAGGCACGGTTGAAATAAGGTGCTCGGTAATCATCCACTGTGAAAAAGCTTCACCCGAATCGAAGCTAATTTGGCCGGATGGACCCTTCGCCGATTTAGGCGCTGGCATATAGAGGAAGAATCCAGCCGATGGCTTTTGCGCACGGAAGCCGAGTCGCTGCAAGGCCTTCGTCAGAAGATCCATTCGTCGAGAGTACTTGGCTGCAATATCCCTCGGGATTGACGTGTCATCGAGCCCAGCGGCTCCAGCTTTCTGAATGCCAAGGAATTGACCAGAGTCGGTGTTGTCTTTGACGTCACCATAGGCCTTCACCAAGAGCGCGCTACCCGCGACGAAGCCCACTCTCCAGCCTGTCATATTGTGACTCTTCGAAAGGGAGTGAAGTTCGAGGGCGACATCTTTTGCGCCTGGAACTTGTAGAATCGAAATTTGTTCGCCCGAAAAATGTAGCGAGC
>CAJBPJ010000136.1 GCA_903957465.1 uncultured Opitutia bacterium | reverse complement strand
GGATGAATGCCCTCCCTGGCCGTGTGACCGTTCGGCTTGCGAGGTAGCCGTCACACGAACCATCCGCTGGGCTAAAGAGATGCACCAGCTAGCCCAAAACAATGGCTTCCTGGCTTCTGGCCGCCATCTCTTCTCGATTAATCAAGGGTCGGTATACGAAGACCTCCGCATACGCTGCGCCGAAGAACTCAGCGCTATCGATTTCCCTGGCTATGCCATCGGGGGTGTATCTGTCGGAGAACCCGAAGAAGAAATGCTTCGCCAGGTTGCCATCGCCGCACCGCGCCTACCCAAGCATAAGCCACGCTACGTCATGGGCGTAGGCACCCCCACCCAACTCCTACGAATGATCGCACTTGGAGCAGACATGTTCGATTGCGTCATGCCAACACGCTTAGCCCGACATGGCTGTGCGTTTACCCCCGACGGAACGATTAACATTAAGAATGAACGTTTCCGGGATGACCACCGCCCGCTTGTCGAAGGGCTAGCCAACTATACTTGTCAAAAATTCACCCGCGCCTACCTGCGACACCTTATCCATGCAGGCGAGAGCCTCGGCGGAACCTTGTTGAGCCTACACAACATCCATTTCTTCCAAGACCTGATGGGGCAAGCTAGGCAGCATATTGAACTAGGCGATTTTTCGACATGGTCAAAGGCATGGATTACTCGCTACGAAGAGGGTCAACGAGCCGAAGACCCTTTGCCAACAGCGGACTGAACGCTTCTTTTTCTTGCCCCAATCGCAGGCTGTGCCTTTGTGAGAGGTCCGGTTGACGGTCGCGTAGCTCAGTTGGTTAGAGCGCTACATTCACATTGTAGAAGTCACAGGTTCGAGTCCTGTCGCGACCACCATCCGATCACTGAAAAGGAATGCGTAAGGAGCTTGTAGGTTTTATAATAGAATCCTTATGACATAAATATTCTAATAACAGATTGAAGAATAGCTGCGTATATGTTTTCTTAGGGAATCTACTTATGTCGAAGCACGACCCAAAGTCACATGCCCCTTGCCCACTGATTGTTAAAATTCGCGAAATCCATTCAAAGAAGAAAAATTGCCGCCTCGATATTCGAGCAGATCTCTGGCTACATTATGGCGGTGAAGGTGTAGAGATTAACCCGAACACATTTCACCACAGTATTGCCGAATGGCTTCAAAATGCTGGACTCGTTGAGTCCAAGCATGTCGATGATGTTGCCGCTGCCCTCTACTGCCTCGGCGTAACCAACTCCAATAACCTCTTCCAGAAAGTACGCCAAGGAAAACTCGATGCCAACGGTATTGGCAAAAATGGTCGCCGGAATGGCAAAGGTAGTAAGCGCTAAGGCTAAGTCAGGGCGTTGACACCGCTCGTGTTTATAATGTAGCGTGGGAGGATGGAACGTCCCTCTCCGCGCCAAGAGACTGCAGCACGCTCTCGCTTAGCGATGGAAGAGCGCGTGGCCCAATTACGAGAGAAACTTGGCTTAAAAGGCACACCCAAGCCCTTACCCGGTGAAGCCGCCATTGAGGATACAGAGATCGGTCGCGCACCTGGACAACTTCCCGCTGCCTCACCTTTCGAAAGCACGGGGCCAACTAAATTTCGCGCCCTTCAGTACGACGAACATTCCGTCACCACTACCGAGTTCACGGATTTAGATTCTGTCGGTAAACTTGTTGGTCAACCCGGTCTAGTTTGGATTCAAGTGCTCGGCATCACAGATCCCCAAATTGTCCATATCATCGGGGCGTTCTTCGACATCCCCATGCTGGCGCAGGAAGATATTCTGACCGCTGCTTCACGACCAAAGTTTGAACAATACGGCGATCAAGTCTTAGCGATTGCCCGTGCAGTGCGAGTGGGTGTGACGGACGATACCCCGCGTGGGCAACAAATCTCTATCGTGACAGGTGACGGCTTCGTCATCTCCTTCCATGAAAGCGATGAAGCAATTTTCTCTGCCGTTGAGCGTCGCATCGCCGACAACAAAGGCGGGATTCGCAAATGGGGCCCTGGTTACCTTCTCTACGCACTGCTCGACACATTAGTTGACCGCCTCTTGGTCCAAACCGAAGAGATTGAAGATGCGATTACCGAAATGGAGGACCATATCTTGGTCAGCAATGAAGGCTGGGACTTAGGTGAAGTCTACCGGCTGAAGCGCGTCGTGGTGCGACTCAGTCGTTTAGCCCAGCCCCTTAAGGATATGGTCAGCGTGCTTGAACACTACGAACACGGCCTGCTACCGCCGAGTATGGACATGTTCTTCCGCGATCTCTACGACCACGCGATTCGGTCTGCAGACCGCATCGAGCACGCACGCACCATCTTACAAGACCTCCAGGAGTATCACCATACCCTGCAGGAACGTAAAACCAGTGAGATTATCCGACTGCTCACCGTGATGTCGTCCGTCTTCATCCCCCTTACCTTCGTGGTCGGTCTCTATGGTATGAACTTCAAATACATGCCAGAACTCGATCAACCGTACGGGTACTTCATCGTGATCGGCGTCATGCTCGCATTCACCGTTGGAATGCTGCTTTGGTTTAGGCGTAAGCGTTGGCTCTAAAGACTTAAGCTCAGCCGCAGTCCAAAGCATCGACATCTAAGATGTCGGCAACTTCGGCGTCACCGAGGATTTTTTCGCGCAAGGGACGCAGGATGCGCATGAAAGGTGCCACCGCTGGTACAAGGTACCACACATGGTGTCGGTGAAGGTCTTTAATGCAGCCAATGGGACAAACGGTTGGGCCGCGGATTTCCACATTCTTAGGCAATACCTTCTCCAGCTCCCGCACCCAGTGTTCCGCCGTAAAGATGACCTTCTCTTCGCTGCGACCGCGGAAGAGGTGGCGAATGAGGTGGCGACCTGGCGGGTAACCAAACTCCTTACGTCGCTCCAATTCGGCAGCAGCAAATCCCTCGTAATCACACCGCTTCGCAAATTGTATCGGGTCTGAAGCGGGCTGGAAGGTTTGCACATAGACCACACCTTCGATGTCGCCGCGACCGGCACGACCAGCCACTTGCGTCAAAAGCTGGAAAGTGCGCTCAGCTGCTCGGAAGTCAGGCATCTGCAGCGAAAGATCTGCATCCAGGATACCCACCAGTGTCACCCGCGGGAAATCAAGCCCTTTGGCAATCATCTGCGTCCCGAGTAAAATATCAATATGGCCGGCACGGAACTTGGAGAGTACTTCTCTAAATAAATGTTTTTTGCTCATCGTGTCTGCATCCATTCGGGCAACTCGTGCCCGCGGAAAAAGTTTTTCGAGTACCTCTTCCGCACGCTGCGTACCGTGCCCTTTCCAGCGAATCTCGGGAGACTTACATGCAGGACAAACCGTCGGTGCGGGTGCACGGTGATCACACAAATGACAGCGAACGGTATGGTCGGTCCGGTGAAGCGTCAGGGGTACACTACAATGGGGGCACGGGGTGGCTTGGCCGCAGGCTGGACAAACACAGGCCCGGGAATGTCCCCTGCGATTTAAAAAGAGAATGGATTGCTCACGGCGCTCAAGTCTCTCGCGCAAACCATCTACCAGCTCGCGTGCTAATACGGGAGAGCCTTTCGCATGTAAAACCTCACGACGCATATCAATAATGCGGAAGGCTGGCATCGGGCGGTCGTCGACCCGCTTTGAAAGAGTCACAAGCCCGTAACGGCCTGCTTGAGCATTGGACCAGGTCTCAAGCGAGGGCGTAGCTGAACCAAGAACACAGGTAGCATTCAGGAGCTTTGCCCGCATCACCGCGACGTCACGTCCGTGATAAAGAGGTGTCTCTGACTGCTTAAATGATGGCTCGTGCTCTTCGTCGACGACGATGAGACGGACATCGGGTAAAGGTGCAAAAATTGCGGAGCGAGCACCGACGACTACCCTCGCCTGTCCAAGCGCCATAGCCATCCAGGCATCGAAACGTTCTCCGGCAGAAAGGTGACTATGCCACACGACAACCTGACTCCCAAGATCAGCCAGCCGTGACCGTAAGCG
>CAJBPJ010000135.1 GCA_903957465.1 uncultured Opitutia bacterium | reverse complement strand
GTCGCGCCAAGATGCACCTGCACTCGACATGGATCATACGATCTAATGCCCGAGACGCCCTTGAGCCCAACCGCAGCTCGCGACCAGCGATCCTTGGGGTGTCTCGTTCGAATTAGCGCACAGGTTAATGCTACCGAAGATCCGCGTGAAGCACTCGCACGTATCCTTGATGAAGTTGTCACAACCCTCGGTGCTTCAAGTGCCTCCATTGCCTTGATTGAGCCTGCATCAGCTACCCTGCGCATCGAAGTGAGCCGTGGACTGGGCACTGAAGTCAAAAACACGACTTTACCATTAGGCTCAGGTATTACGGGGTGGGTTGCTCTAAACGCTAAGCCGTTGCGAGTGCCCGATGTTCGACTTGATGCGCGTTACCGTGAACTACGTTCGGATGTACGTTCGGAGTTAGCGGTACCGATGGAAATTTTAGGTCAAGTTGTCGGCGTCGTAAATTGCGATTCCGATCGTATCGATGCCTTTAGTGAATCCGACCTAGAGTTGTTAGCATTAGTTACAGCTGAAGCAGCTAAATCGGTCGGTCGATTATGGATGCTTGGACAGTTGAGAGCTAAAACCGCACAGCTCGAAGCCATTTTAGCTGCAGGACAAGAGCTCGTACGTGATCGAGATGAATCTGATATCACACACGACTTAGTTCGGCATGCCCGATCATTGTTACGTTTACGTGCTACCATCTTTTTCACGGTACAAGGAGACGTACTCATTCCAGGTGCATCCGAAGGTGATATCGCAGATACCGAGTTTGCAGCCCGTGTTCACTTGAACGACACAGCCCTTGGCACGGCATTGCAGCGTCGCAAGAGTGTTGAGATTGCCGCTGCGGGACGCACCGAAGAAAACCTATTTACTCGTTTATCCAATACGGTCGCGCATTCGACTTTACTCGCCGTTCCTGTTGCCCTTGAGCAGGAAGCCTTTGGAGTTCTCCTTTGCATCAGCGAAGGCCCCCGTCGTTTTTCCGATGACGAACGGCGTATTCTTACCACGGTTGCTTCTTATGCGGCAGTCTCCCTCCGCAATGTGCGTCTTTACGCTAAGATGTTTGCGGTGGAACAAGATTTACGACGGAGTGAACGGTTAACAGCACTGGGGATGTTGTCGGCAGAAATTGCGCATGAAATTCGCAACCCCTTAACCGTGATGCGTCTTTTGGCTGATACGATTGGCGAAGGGTTAGCCGAGGGAGACCCTCGCCGTCAGGACTTAGAAGTGATGCGCGAGAAAGTCGGACACATGGAAGGGGTTGTTGCCCGTGTACTTTCGCTAGCTAAAAGCCAATCAGGTGCCTTTAAGGCACTCGATTTAGGCCTGCTGGCTCGCCAGGTTGTTTTATTGATACGCCTTAAACTTGAGCAGGCCAATGTAAGTTGTGACGTTGAAACAGGATCTGTGCAGCATTCGGTGCAAGCAGACGCAGGGCAAATTCAGCAGATTTACCTTAATCTTTTAATGAATGCGATTCAGGCAATGCCCCAAGGCGGCAGCATTAAGATAGCATTAACTACAGAGAAGGTTGCAGAGGCTGAGTGTGTCGTTGTGCGCGTGCAAGATACCGGAACAGGTATTTCACCTGAAATACAGCCACGTATTTTTGATTCATTCTTTACCGGTCGAGAAGATGGTACGGGTCTAGGTCTCGCGATTGTGAAACGGATCATCCGTTCCCACCGCGGCGACATTGCCATCGAATCCACCGGTGTGACCGGCACGTGTTTCCGTTTTTGGATTCCGACAGTTTAAGCGCTAGGTTTTTTCCAGAAATTGCGAATGACGCCGATAATCAGTGGAAGAAGTGAAATGCCGATAACAATCAAGATGACCTGGTGGAGTTTCTCCGCCCAGCTCGTCTTGCCGAGGTAGTGACCCAGTAACAGGAGCGGCGGTACCCAGGCGATAGCGCCGAGGATATTCCAGAACATGAAACGTGCGGGGGCGATGCCACCCATCCCAGCCGCGAACGGAACGAAGGTGCGTAGGATGGGTACATAGCGCGCGATGACAATCGAGGCACCCCCACGCTCGCGATAGTAGGCCTCGGCAGCTTCGAGATGCTTACGCTTGAACCACCAAGTGTCCGGACGCGTCCGCATGCTTGATCCAAAACGTGCACCTAGGAGTCGGCCCGTGGCGTCGCCCAAGATTGCGGCGACCGTGAGCACGACGATTGTCGGGCCGAGGTCGAGTAGCTGGGGTCGATCGGCATTAGCGACAGTAAAGATACCCGCAGTGACCAACAGTGAGTCACCCGGTAGGAAGAAACCCGCGAGCAAGCCTGTCTCGGCATAGATAATCAGTGCGAGTACGACCAGCCCGAGAACCGGAGCGACGGCGCACAGGTCGCTCACGAGTGTACGTAGGCCATCTTCCGAGTACAGCTGTTGGAGCCATTGCATGTAGAGTTTTCTGCAGACTTGGTTGCATTTGGCAATCCCGCTTGCTCCTTGGTCCGGGCCTAACAGCGTCAGAGAGATGACTGATATGGGGTCTGCAGAGACACGGTTACGCCAAAGCGCTTTGCGTGAGGGCTTAGTCGACTCTACTTCTAGCCCAGAGGTATTTCTCAGTCGGGCCAAGGCTTACTTAGCTGAGGCTAAGTCTATTCAACAGGAGGTTCACCGTGCAGGGGCACAAGGTGATGTCACTACGGCAATACGATCGTTCGCAATCGATCAGCTACTTTCAGCGCTCTACGAACGTACACCCAGTGCGACATCGGGTCTAACGGTGCTGGCACTAGGTGGGTATGGACGTGCGGAACTATGTCCGCATAGCGATATCGATTTACTCTTGGTCATTCTCAAAGATTCACAGGAAACACGTGCAGCTGCAGAAGCCTTACTTTATCCCTTGTGGGATTTAGGATTAAAGGTCGGACATTCTGTGCGCACGTTGGACGAGATTCGTGATGCAGCACGTACAGATTTATACTTCCGCGTTGCCCTGCTTGATCGACGCCACGTTGCTGGACCTTTAGACGGTTTTTCAGAGGTCGACGCGATTGTTGCCTTTGAGCACGCCCGTGAAGGCTGGTTGCCACTTGCTCAACAAATTGTCGAAGCCCAACGTCAGCGGCGGACAAAGGCAGGAGGGAGTGCCTACCTGCAAGAGCCTGATCTCAAAAATGGGGTAGGGTCACTCCGCGATGTTCACGCTACCTTTTGGTTAGTGCGTATTGCTAAGGGTGTTGCTGGCCCTGGAGCCTTGGGTGCGAGTGGGCTTTTACCCGTCAATGAAGCCAAGAGATTTTCCCAAGCTCGCTCCACCTTGCTTCGCTTGCGTTGCGAACTGCATTTCCAATCGACCCGTCCAACCGAAATTTTGTCACTCGAAAGGCAGGATACCGTGAGTACAGCTTTAGGTTATGAAGGTGATGTCGCCGTACGCATCGGCGCTTTGATGCGGAGTTACTTTGATGCAGCAGACCATATCCGGCGCTGCGCTGAAGTGATTGAAGGCTTAGTGCTGCGTGAGCCTGAGCCAGAAGGCTCGGGACCTTGGATTACCGAAGATGGATTTACGTTACGCAAAGGAGGTGTCGCGAAAGCTATAAACCCCCTTGTCTTTGACGAAGACCCTCTACGGCTCGTTTCATTGTTTAGGCTTTGTCAGATCCATGGTGCCAAGCCTGACCGGGAAACCTCACTCTTAGTGCGTGCACGCCGTGTGTTGTTCGAGCCTTCGCTGGCTTCTTCGACGCGCTCGACGAAACTCTTACGTGAAATTCTCTCAGAGCGCGGCAAAGTTTTCCCAGCGGTCGATGCATTACGTGAGCATGGTTTGCTCTATCGTTTAATACCTAACTTTGCACGTTTGCACTGCTTGGTGCAGTTCGAGTTTTACCACCGATGGACGGCGGATGTACACACGCTACGTTGCTTACTCGAGTTAGATGCCGTCTTTAATGAAAATGCGCCCATAGAGCTCGCCCACCGGGAAATTCTGCTCGGCACACAGCACCCTGATTTACTTTACAGCACTCTGCTCCTGCACGACATCGCCAAAGCAGAGGGTATTGCAGGGCATGC
>CAJBPJ010000134.1 GCA_903957465.1 uncultured Opitutia bacterium | reverse complement strand
TGGCAGACACATGAGACTTAAAATCTCCCGCGTAACAGCGTGCTGGTTCGAGTCCAGCCGGGGGCACTGCGAATCTCTTTCAATTAGCGTTTGGTAATCTCCAAACGGTCCAAAGGACCGCCGTCGCGCTCGCAGAGCGTTTCATCTACTACCACCGCTAATACCGCTACCACCGCTACTTACCTCGTAATCTCGATTTCACCTAAGATGGCTCCTGCACAGGTGCGGTCTTGTGCCACCCAATAAGGGGCATCGCGGTTGGCAAAGCGGATATAGTTTCGCGCATCAGCGCCGGCTGGCGCACCACTGGAATTAGCGGTCGCAGGTTTTTTGGTGCTCACAGGTTTAGCGGGTGCAGCTTCGGGGAACATCACGACGAGTTGGTGTTTACCGGGCGCATTTGGCGCAATCGCATTACAGACTATTTCCTGACCTTGATTGGCAATTTCGGGTTGGAGTGCGGCGGCTGGCGGGATGGTCCGGATATCAAAGTTTTCACCAGCACCCGGTGAATAGATGTAGCGGCCGGATTTTTGAGCGTAGGCGAGATCGAACGTGCGTGCGGTTGGGCATGAAGCGAATCCGCGATTGGTTACACGGATACGTAACTCGTAGGGTGCGCCTTGTTTAACTGAACTGGGCCAGGATGCGCTGATGAGTTCATAACGGTATCCCAAGTGATCGCGTAAGTAATCAAAAGCTGAGCGTGGTACGGCGTTGCCTTTGCTATCACTGAAATAGCCGTCGGAAATCGGTAAACCACGTGCGGCGACATCCTCTCGGGTTTTCATTTGAGTTTTCCATGCATCCAGTGGACCCGCAGCTTTGGAAGGTGAGACGGTCGACCATGCACGTGAAATGCCAAAGGTGACGACGCGCTCCATGGCTGCTTTGGTAATCATATTCCAACCGTCCATTAGGGGTGCGGCACTCGCAAAGCCTGGGCCTAAATCAGCATCGACCGGGACAAAGATTCCCTGTTGGCACCATGTCTTCCAGCCCGCATCGGAGGGGCCAACGGCGTCGAACGTGCCATCATCGGTACTGTCGGCGCCAAATCCAATATTATGAAAGCCGATAAAGGCTGCGGGCGTGCGCTCGGTGAATGCTTCCCCTTGGTTAATTTCGGGCGCGAGGTTGAGTCCGCTCAGAAGTGCGCTACGCATGGTCGCGGACCGAATCTGAAGCGGTCGTGCGGGCGGGCGTGCGGCGATGAGTGCTTTGAGTACGGCGGCGTGAGAAGTAAGGTCCGAAGGGATACGTGCGGAATCTCTGATCTCTCCGCGATGCCCGATAAACCCCATTTGGATCGCCAGGATGACATCCACATTTTTAGCCAAGACGGGTCGGAGTGCTTCGATGTGCTGCGTGACCATCGCAACGGTCGGCCCATTCACTTTTTTACGATCGAGTTCGTAGGCGAATCGCAGAATCACCCGCGTACCTGTACGACGGAAAATATCGAGCGACTTATCGAGTCGTCCAAGTAGAGCGGCATCGAGCGGTTTCGCGGAATATTCGTCGAGCCAACAGATACCCAGATGCGTGGTGATACCCGCGGTCTGTAGACGGAGTAGGGCATCGGACATCGCTTTATCCGACCAACCCGATTTACCTGCATCGCTATCGAGTGTGGGGAAAGCGGAAGTGCCCTCGAGTTTGCCACCGCGACGTCGCGCGCCGCTGCCGTCTGGCTGTGTTAAAAGAATGACGCCTTCACTGTTCGCAATCGGACATTCAAGGCGGAAACCACGGTCAGGATTGATGAGACCATTGGTGGCGGTGGCGTCGTCTGCCCAGATGCCATGGTAGGTGCGCTGGACACGCTCCACGGGGGCATCTTTGGCCAGAGCGTTGACGGTTAAGCCAAGGCAAAGATACGCACATTGGAGTAGGGTGGGGCGTGCCATGTGACTTATCTAGCCCATTGGTCATAGGTTGCAATCACACGCTCGCCCTTACAGAAATACCGTATGGGTGAGTCACTGACACTATGGCAGGAGCTGGTGAACGCAGCGAAGGGCGACCCGTTTATCGTGGTCGCCAGTGCGCTATTCTTTCTTGCGATCCTGCACACATTTATTGCCCCGAAGTTTGCGGCAATTGCTCACCGCATGGAATTGGCGCATGCGGAACGTGTCCGTTTAGGGAGTGTCGCCGTAAGTTCCGAAGGTAAGTCAGCGAATTTCCGTGCGTCCATTTTACATTTTTTAGGTGAGGTCGAAGCTGTTTTTGGACTTTGGGCATTCGTCCTTTTTAGCGTTCTCATTGTATGGCCCGGTAAAGGGTGGGCTTTCGCCTGCGCTTATATTGAGACGGCGAGTTATGATGCCGCTGGGAAGATTGCCGTCGGAGGCGTCATGCCTGCAGAGCCTTCGAGGTATATCGAGCCACTCTTTGTCTTTGTCATTATGGCAATGGCGTCTTCGCGGCCCATCCTTGCTGCAGCCAATCGTTTGCTCGGTGCCGTCGGAAAATTTTTAGGTGGTTCACCGGTCACTCACTGGGCGACCGTTTTAACCCTAGCACCCTTGCTGGGTTCATTGATCACGGAGCCAGCCGCCATGACGATTGCGGCACTGTTGATTTCAGCGCAGTTCAAAGCCTACAACCCATCCACGCGTTTGCGTTATGCAACCCTTGGGCTCCTGTTTGTGAACATTTCAATTGGGGGAACACTGACCAATTTTGCTGCACCGCCCGTTGTGATGGTCGCCGCCAAATGGGAGTGGACGACATTACACATGTTGAATGACTTTGGGCTCAAAGCGCTGCTTGCGATTGTTTTATCAAATTTACTCTACGCATTTATTTTCCGTCACGAGTTTCGTCAGATGGCAGAGGGCGTTTCCAATGTTACAGAAACTGAAAAGCCTGATGTCATCCCGTTTTGGGTGACGATCGCACATGCGGGATTCATGGCATGGTCTGTCTTCATGTTAATGGGGCATCACCCCGCTTTACTTTTAGCAGGTTTCCTAGTCTTCCTTGCCTTCACTGTGGCCACACCGCAGTGGCAAGCGCCTATTCTTTTGCGCTCACCCCTGCTGGTTGCATTCTTCCTCGCATCCCTGGTAGTACACGGCGGCTTACAAGGTTGGTGGATTTCTCCGGTACTCGTTCGCCTCGACGAATTCACTCTTTTCTTGGGGGCAACTTTCCTGACCGCTTTTAATGACAACGCAGCAATTACGTATTTAGCCTCTCAGGTGCCTGCACTGTCATCGGGAACCGACGCTGCACGAGCTCTACAATATGCTGTCTTAACAGGCGCGGTCACGGGTGGTGGTTTGACAGTGATTGCCAATGCACCGAACCCTGCAGGTCAGTCGATCCTTGCACCACATTTTCAAGATGGTGTTTCACCTTTCCGTTTGGCGCTATGGGCTTTAGCCCCTACCACAATCGCAGCACTCTGTTTCCTTTACTTGCCACATGCTTGAGCTCGGCGGTAAGTGACAGGTTAAATTAAGCATTTAAAGGGGGTAGAGGGGGTTATTCCCTACCGATTTGTGTCTTTCCTTCTACGGTATGCCGCTATAATTAACAAAGAGGGGTAATCCTACCCCTTTACATTTTTTTCGCTATGTCACGCCCCTCCTCTAAAGGCTTCACGCTTATCGAATTACTCACTGTGATTGCGATTATTGGCCTGCTAGCAGCTATTTTGATTCCTGCTGCGATGGGTGTGCAGCGCCGGGCTAAGGCAGCGACCTCCCAGACCGTCATGAGTGGATGGTGCTCGGGTATTCTTCGCTACAAACAAGCCTATGGTTTTTATCCAGGTCTTGGAGCGGCTTCTTACCCAACTGCCGACGCTTGCCTAAAGTTAGAGTCGGGCTCTGGCGCTACGAGTTCAGGTGCAGTCTTTGTGATGACCTTATCTGGCAAGAATCCCAACAGCACAAGTTTGACGGGTG
>CAJBPJ010000133.1 GCA_903957465.1 uncultured Opitutia bacterium | reverse complement strand
GACGAGTTGCTTCAGAGGGTCCACGGCCGAATCGTGGCACGGGTCGCCTACCAGCCAAGGGAAAGGTTGTCTTTTCTAGAAACGCAACTTTATTGCGTTTATGAATCTCCCCCTTTGTGCCTTTGCCGCCCTCACAGTTACTGCTGTGAAGGCTGAAACGGGCCACGTCCATTCTGCGGACTGCGTTCATGCTAGCGATTGGACAGCACTGAGAATTAAGTCAGTCGTAATAAATTGACGCTTTCTTCAAGCCCACCTGGGCGTGCGCGCAATAGCCATGCGGCACGGTAGCGCTCGGCCAGGCGCCGCCGGGTCTCCTCCGGGGGCTGGCGTTGCCCAGCAGCAATCAGCGCCACCTTGGCGAGGTGGGTGCCGACCCCGAGTTCCTCGCGCACGCGCGCGTCGCCGATTGCGCGGATGCGCTCGTCGCACGCCTCGAGCCAGCCGAGCGAGCGTACCACGTCAGGCACGGGCAACCTGAGTCCAAGCTCGGCCCGGGTGGTATCGTCGGCACAGAGCAATTCCCAGCTCAGGCTCTTGTTGCGGATCGCGACGGGGATGTGTTCGTCGAGCGCGCCCATCGCCTCGAGCGCGACCGCCACCTCCGGCGCGTCGCCGCCATCCTCGAGGAAGGGCAGTACCGCGAGCACTGGGTCGGGTTTGACATTGGTCGCACGGCACCAGGCGAGCGCGGCCGCCTCGGCTAGCGGCAACCAGAATGTCGGCCATGGCTGGTGATTGCCATTGTCACCCCATGCTGTGATGAGCACCCCGCTTGCGCCGTGCTTCGATGCAGCGGTGACAGCCTCACTGGCATTGGTGCGCGCATTCGCAAGTCGCCCTGTAAAGCTTTGCCAAGTGCTCGTACCAGGTGCGATGAGGTAGTCACGGCCGAGCTCGGCGAGTCGGCCGCATTGTGCATCAAATGGATGCCCAGCGTCGTAACCCCAAACAACCGGGAGCGCCTCCGCCGGTGCTTCGCCGGCAAGCGCGAGATCTTCGAGGAGAATGTCTCCCCAGAATTGCATACGCTTCCCGCGCGCACGTACTAATTCGTGAATACGATTAAGGTGTTCGAGGTAGACGTGATGTTTGCCGCGTTCGGCGACGGATGCTTTGCTGGCACCCTGGCCGAGTTCCCAGGGCTCATCACCGCCGATGTTGACTTGGCTGCTATGGAAGTAAGGCAAATACGCATCCAGCAAGCCTGCGACAAATTCGAGTGATGCCTTGTCAGGCTTGAGCGTCGAAGGGTGTGGTTTGAATTGTTGAGTCAGTGGATGGATCCAGCCGTCGGGACATTCAGCGAGTTTGCGATAAGGTTCATGCCTCAGCCAGCGCTCCAGATGTCCAAAGGTATTTAAGTTTGGTACGAGTTCGATGCCAAGTTCCGCACAACGCTTGCCGATAGCTTTAAGATCTTCGGGGGTTAATGGAGATGCTTCTCGCCAAACAATTTCATGCCCCGGAAATGCAAAACTATGTTCGACGTACAGCTGAAATTGATTGATGCGGAGTGCGCCCAAGCTTTCCACGAGAGCGAGCAACTCGGAGAGTAAGGGCACTTTCCCGCGCGAGATATCCAGCATAAACCCGCGTACAGGCAGATCTGGATAATCCGTAATTTTTAAACAGGGCAGGGCCCCTTCGGCCGCAGCGAAGAGTTGGCGTGTGACGCGTGATCCGTGAAGCAAGCCGCGTGCATCGGCTGCAAGGAGGTGCACACCGGTTTCTGTGATTTCAAGTCGATAGCCTTCGGCGCGCAACGATGGGTCGCGGCCAATCTTCCAAGGTCCATCGCTCTGCGTTGCCAGTGCAGCCTCGGCTGTGGCGATAGTCGTTGGTAATCGCTCAAGCCAGTCAGTTCCGGTTTGTCCTAGCGGGACAGTTAACGAACCTCCGTGCAACGTCAGCTCGCGAGGGCGCGGGAAGAGGTCGGTGGTCGGGTTGCGCATGGCCAGTGGCTTGACTTCGAGCGTGCGAGCACCCGTGAGAATGTCCACGGGGAAGCGACAGTTGCAGCGGAACTTTTCAGCATCGCCGATGTCATTTATCTGCCTTTATTTATAAAGGTATCTATGCGCCGCCAATTTCTTCACTTAACTGGCTTGTTGTTCGCTTCAACAGCTTGGGCAGTGCCTGCGGGCTTTGAAATCCACGAGTTTGTTGGGCCAAGTCTAGAGCCCGAGCTTTACCCGACAGCAATTTCCGCGGCAGCGGGCGGCGACCTCTATATTTCTTCCGACCCTAATGGCTCTCTCGATCACAACCCAGCCTTTGGCCGAGTTTTGATTGCGCGTGATACCAAAGGCACGGGCAAGGCAGACCAGCTTATAGAATTTGTCAAAGTAACCACCCCGCGTGGCGGACATGCTATCGGAGGCGCATTTTACCTTATTCACCCGCCATACCTTTCGGTCTTCCGTGATTTAGATGGGGACGGTAAAGCTGATAAAAAGAATGAGAAAAAAGTTTTAGTCGAAGGTCTTGGCGGCGGCATTGAGCATCCGCGCGGCGGCGACCATACGACCAATGGGTGTCGCATGGGCATTGATGGCTGGATTTACATCGCAGTCGGTGACTTCGGCGCAGGTATCGCCAAGGATAAAGCAGGCGCCAAAGGAACCGATGGCGGTCGTGTCACACTTTACGGCGGCGGCGTCATGCGCGTTCGTCCAGATGGCAGTGAATTAGAAGTCTATGCAGAGATGGCGCGTAATATTTGCGACGTCGCTATCTCACCCCAACTCGATCTTTTTTCGCGTGATAATACCAATGATGGCAAGGGCTGGAATACGCGGTTCCATCATTTTACGGCTCTAGCGAATGCGGGCTATCCGCGGTTATATAAAAATTTCGCTAATGAAACCGCACTTCCGTTGGCTGACTACGGCGGCGGGTCTGGTACGGGTGCGCTTTACTTAAGTGAGCCAGGTTTCCCTGCAGGATTCGGCCAGACGCTTTTTACGTGCGACTGGACGACGGGCACATTGCATGCACATCCGATTAAGCCCTTCGAGGCTACGTTTATCGCGAAACAGACAAATTTCCAAAGTGTTCCGCACGCGATTGATGTCGATGTTGATGGTTCTTCCAGGCTTTACCTCGCTGATTGGCGCGGTGCCGCCTATACCTATGCTGGCAAAGGTAAGCATGTAGGTCTTATTCATCAAATCACGGCTCCGGGCATTAAGCGTCATCAGTATAAAGATGTTACCAAGGCATCAGATGCAGAGCTTGTTAACTTGTTAGCGTCGGAAAGTTCCGTGCAGCGTCTCGAAGCATCGCGCCATATCATCGATAGCGGAAAGAAAGCCCTGGCTAAATCGATTATCACCTTAGCAGGTGATAGCCGAGCGTCAGTTGATGTGCGTATCGCGGCCATCTTTACCTATAAGCAATTGTTAGGACGCGAGTCGTCCGAGGCTCTCGTACAACTTTGTCGCGATGATGCTGT
Organism: uncultured Opitutia bacterium; assembly: GCA_903957465.1. GTDB lineage: Bacteria > Verrucomicrobiota > Verrucomicrobiia > Opitutales > UBA953 > UBA8828. Next base: position 2,418 of record CAJBPJ010000133.1, on the reverse strand, counting down.
CCGCGAATTCGCCCTCCGCGCTCTAGCGGATCGTCTTACAGAACTACAGAGCGTGCCCTCGCAGCCATTTGTCGCCGCCCTTGCTGACCTCAATCCTCGCGTGCGTCTTCAAGCGCTGATTGGTCTCTCGCGGCTGAAGGTTCGCGCTGCCGCCCCTGATATTCTCAAGATTGCATCGAGCTGGCCTACCGATGAGTCAAAGCTGGAGACGGGTGCGCACTACCGTCTACCGCACACAGCTGTAAAAACTTTAGTCCAACTCAATAACGTCCCTGCTCTCGCTGCTGCTTTGCGAGTGCCCGCAACCCGCGAGCTTGCCCGTCGAGCCCTCCAAGAAATCTCCACCATTGAGGCCGTCGAGGCAGCTGTCGTTGCGAGCCGAGATACAGACCCAGCAACACGCTTTGCTGCCTTCACGGTTTTAGCACGGCTCTACAATCGCGAGGCGGACTGGAACTATACCGACTGGTGGAATACGCGCCCCGATGACCGCGGTCCTTACTTTAAACCTGTTAGCTGGGATGGTACTGAAAAGTGCCGAGCAGCCATCGAGGCATTCTTCTCCGGCCTTTCTGTGAGTCAGCGCGATGTAGCTCTAGAGTTTATTCCTTTAAATCGCATTGAGATTGCTTCGCTTAAGTTGCCAGGCGTCGACCCATTGCGACAAGCTCTGGCGAGCCAGAAAATTACCCCCGCTGATTTAGCCCTACTTGAGTCTGCGGCGTTACAGAGTTCCCGATCTTGGGATGAGCGTGCGGCCTGTTACCGGGCGGTAATGCGTGCGGAGGGCGACGCTGCATTAAAGGCACGCATTCACGTGCTGGCTGGTTGGGCGCAGGATACTTTAGCGCCTTCTGTCGCCCAGCGGGCTATCGATGACTTCGTGAATGATGGCGCGCGCGGGCCAGAAGTTAAGAAGCTGCGTGCGTTGGCTGCGACCTCGGAAGATGCCACTGCGCGTATTATCTGGCGCGCATTACTGACAGTTTTAAATAGCCCACTTGTTAAAGAGGCTCAGAAAAAAGAAGTTCGTAGTGAAGTGAATAAGAACCCGGAAGACATCGGATTCTTTTTAGCTCTAGCAGATTTGCGGCTGTCGGGATTTGACGCACAAATTGACGCAGCCCTCAAGCGTGACAGCGTCGCCTTAATGAAGGCAGCACAAGCAGCGCGCCTTGCGGTCCAGGCCCAAAAGGCGTCTTCAGGCAAGAAGGTCAGCGAGTTATCGGTTGCCGAAGTCACAACCGCAGCGCTTAAGGGCAAAGGGGACGTTCAGCTCGGAAAGCGATTATTTACTCAGCAAGGTTGCATCGCCTGTCACAGCGTCGATCTCACAGCGGAACAAAAAGGCCCTTACCTCGGTGCGGCTGGCGCAAAGTTCACGCGCGACTATCTTATCGAGTCGATACTTGATCCCAATAAAGCGGTTGCGCAAGGATTCCAGACTGTCGTCTTCCAGATGAAAGATGGCACAACGCAGATGGGCTTTATTGTGGGTGAGGCTGACGGCGTTGTTAGCCTACGCAATATCGCCGGGCAGTCGTTCAAGTTGCGTCGAACGGATGTGAAATCAGAAAACCATCTACCTCAGTCAATGATGCCCGCAGGGTTGGGCTCTGGATTAACCGTAGATGAATTCACTTCCATGATCGAGTATATGGTGTCTCTCAAAGCTATTGGCGGGTAAAAAGGCGACTTTTTGGGGTCTTTGGGACTATGTCAGAAAGACTTATCAACAAATCTTGATAGGTTGATGAATCCTTGTTCTATGAAGGTCATTCTTCTGCCATGTCCCGACCATCATCTTTCATCTTCTCTTCCGAATCTGTCGGAGAAGGTCACCCTGATAAGGTTGCAGATAGTATTTCTGACAGCGTGCTTGATGCCTGCCTTGCTCAAGACCGCCTAGCTCGCGTTGCTTGCGAGACATTAGTTAAGAGTGATCACGTGGTTGTTGCGGGTGAAATCACTACCCATGCACGACTAAACTTCGAAGAGATTGTCCGTGGGGCTATCCGTGAAATTGGCTACGTGAACGACGACGATGTATTCCATGCCGATAAAGTTTTTATCACTAATTTAATTACCAAACAATCTGCTGACATCGCTCAAGGCGTTGATGTTCGTAAAGCCGAAGGTAAGAAGCACGCAAAGATGGGTGCAGGCGACCAAGGTATCATGTTTGGCTATGCATCCAAAGAGACCCCTGAGCTGATGCCCGCGCCGGTGATGTTTGCACATCGCCTAAATCGCCAGCTCGCGAAGTTGCGTAAATCAGGTGCGCGTGGCACCGAATGGATACGGCCTGACTGTAAGTCGCAGGTAGCAGTCCGTTACGAGAATAACCTTCCGGTTGAGATAACGAACGTTGTTATTTCAACGCAGCATACGGCTGATGTCACTCACCGGCAGATTGAG
>CAJBPJ010000132.1 GCA_903957465.1 uncultured Opitutia bacterium | reverse complement strand
ACTTGCTCAGCGGCCGGCTCCCAAATCGGACGTCCAGCCGCCCGTCCCCCTGGTAAGTACTCGGTGGCGACAGGATAAGTACGGCCGTCGGCGGCCAGTGTCACCGAACCTTCAAGCCATTGTGCGAGCGACGCTGTGTCCAGCGTGGCTGACATCGCGATGAGGAGTAAATCGGGGCGTTGCTTTTCCTGTAACTTACGAGCGAGAGCGATGGCGACATCGGCATGTAAGTTACGTTCATGAAATTCATCGAAGATGACAGCACTGACTCCCTTGAGTTGCGGGTCAGAGGCCATCTGACGTAACAGCAATGCCTCGGTGACAAATTTGATCCTGGTTTCGGCCGATTCCACGCGATCAAAGCGAATTTGGTAACCGACCTCGCCGCCAAGTCGCACGCCCCGCTCTGCGGCAATACGGGCTGCCAGGAGGCGGGCCGCAATCCTTCTCGGCTGTAGGATAATGATCTGCCCTTGGACTAAATTTAAGTCCAACAACATTTGAGGAATTTGTGTCGATTTACCTGAACCGGTGGGCGCACGTAAAATAATGCGCCGCGTCTTACCGCAAGCCTCCACTAAGGGAGCCCGCAATGCTTCAATGGGCAACGCCGCGCTCATCGACCGTCGAGCTCGATAAGCTCGGCCTCGGGCTTTCCATCAATGATTGTTAATCGCGCAACGGTGACAGGCAGTCGAAAGCGTCGCGGACCTGCACTGCCCGGATTAATTCGGAGGACATTGCCATCCTGCTCGATAACCGGTTGGTGGCTATGGCCCGTGATGACGATATCGGGCCGATGCAGCGATTCGTCCATCGGCAGATGGCTATGGTGTAAAAGAATTCGAACTCCATCGACCACATGCAAAAGAAAAGCGGGGAGCCGTGGGTCATCGTCGCAGTTACCCGCGACCGCTAAGACGGGCGCAATCTGCGCAAGCTCCTCCAAAGTGACGTCACTACAGACGTCTCCTGCGTGTAAAATGAGGTCAACCCCCTCGAGTGCGACAATAGCCTGCGGACGCACTAAGCCGTGCGTGTCGGAGATCAGTCCGATACACGTGCTTGCCATACCTCAACGCGGCCGGCGCAACTTACCAGGGGGCAAGGAACGTAATTGTGAAAACTCGGCCCCTAGGGCGTCTTTCAACTTCGCGCGCACAGAATCGGGTATGCTTTCGACAGCATCGCTAAACTCTTTGCTGCCAGGCGTAACCACTTCTTCGCTCTGCGACTGACTCAGCAGAGCCGATGCATCAAAAGGAGCTTGGGCACCGGCCTCGGCCTCTGCGAAAGCGACATCCAAAGGTGGCTCGTCGGCAACCTCGCTCTTGGCGGACTTAGCGACCTTCTCCGCCTTCACTGCGACCGCAACTTTCACTTCCGGGGTCGCTGGCGTTGTGTTTATTTTTTTTTGGCCGGGCTCCTTAGGGAGTCCGTTGGCGGAACCGGCGAGATCTTTGATCAAGCCATCGATTGAACGCTGTCGTGTTTGGTCGACCGCTTTAAGCAAGGCGACTTCGAACGCAGCGCGCGGCGAAAGTCCGTGACGGATAGAGTTTTCAGCTGATAGCAATGCATCAAGCATGCGCACCAATTGATCGGACGTGAGTTCGGTTGCGAGTAAGCGGCTTTTCCCGGCGTTCTTTACCGCATCCAAAACGGACGAACGGACGACGACTTGTAAATCTGCGAGGATGCGCAAAAGGTCGCGCCCTTCTTCATGAAACTTGTCGGAAAGTGCTAAGGCTGCAGCTGCGTTACCGGCGGCGATGGCCTGAGAAAGGTCAGCGATTTGCTTAACTGAAGCTAAGCCGTAAATATCGAGAACATCTTTCTCTGTTACGTTTTTGCCTGCGAAAGAGATAACCTGATCGAGAATAGACTGAGAGTCGCGCATCCCGCCATGGGCAAGACGGGCGATGGCAATGAGTGCATCACGGTCTGCTTTAACCCCGTCAGCTTTGACAATCTCCGAGAGTCTCTCGGCAATTAGGTCCTCAGGGATGGGCTGGAATTCTAAGCGCTGGCAGCGCGAAACAATGGTATCGAGAACTTTTTCGGACTCAGTCGTCGCAAAAACAAACTTCACCCAAGGGGGTGGTTCTTCGATTGTTTTAAGCAAAGCATTGAAAGCCTCTTTCGTCAGCTGGTGCGCTTCGTCGACAATAAAGATTTTGTAGCGGCCGGACGGCTGGAATTGGCAGGCTTCACGAATACGCTCGGCATCTTCAAGACGACGATTCGAGGCAGCATCAATCTCAATGACGTCGAGGCAGGAGCCGCGGTCAATTTCTACACAAATAGGATCCTTTAAATCGAAGTCGGACTTAGGCCCGTCCGTGCAGCTGAGTGCCTTAGCAAAAATGCGTGCCGTTGTGGTTTTGCCTGTACCCCGTGGTCCGACAAAAAGGTAAGCGTGAGCAACGCGACCCGAATTAATAGCGTTGGTCAGCGTACGCACAATGTGCTGCTGACCTACCATCTCAGCGAAGGTACGTGGGCGCCAACGACGGGCGATTACCTGGAAGACGGGGTCTGGCACTGTAAGGATAAAATCAGTCGACGCTTAAGGTGTCAACGGGGCGTCCGAGGATCACTCCCACTCGATCGTCGAAGGGGGCTTCGACGAGATGTCGTAACAGACGCGATTGAAGCCCTTAACCTCGTTTATGATACGCGAAGAGGCCTTCCGGAGGACTTCGTAAGGTAAATGAGCCCAGTCGGCGGTCATCGCATCGGAAGATGTCACCGCACGCAGCGCACAGACGTGGTCATAGGTGCGCTCATCACCCATCACGCCGACCGTACGGACAGGCAAGAAGACCGCAAAGGCCTGCCAAACTTTGTCGTACTGGCCCGACTTGCGGAGCTCATCAATAAAGATGGCGTCGGCCTTACGAAGGATATCGAGACGCTCGGGGGTAATATCTCCACAAACACGCACGGCGAGGCCTGGACCTGGGAAGGGATGGCGCCAGACCATTTCACGGGGAAGTCCGAGGGCTTCACCGAGCGCACGCACTTCGTCTTTGAAGAGTTCGCGCAGGGGCTCGAGCAGACGAAGCTTCATCCGCTTCGGCAGACCACCGACATTATGGTGGCTCTTAATTGTCGCAGCTGGATTTCCGTCAATCGAGATGGATTCAATGATATCGGGGTAAAGTGTGCCTTGAGCTAAAAACTCTACTTTAGTCTTCGATCGGATTTTACGGACTTCACTGTCGAAGACCCGGATAAATTCATGCCCAATGACCTTACGTTTACGTTCAGGATCCTGAACGCCGCGCAACTTACCTAAGAAGGCTTTTGAAGCGTCAACCACCCGAAGGTTAACTTTGAATCGGCCGCGGAACATACGCTCGACCTGCTCGCGTTCGCCTAAGCGCAACAAGCCATTGTCAACAAACACACAGGTGAGCTGACTACCAATTGCTTTTTGAATCAGCGCTGCGGCCACGGAAGAATCAACCCCGCCAGAAAGACCGAGAATGACATGGGCTTTACCAACCTGTCGGCGAATATCTGCAACCGCGGTCGCCACATAGTCGTCCATCACCCAATCAGCTTTGCAGCGACAAATCCGGAAGAGGAAATTACGCAGAATGTCCATACCGCGCTCCGAGTGGGCGACTTCAGGATGGAATTGGATACCAAAAAATTGCCGCTTCGAATCTTCGATAAGGGCGTGCTCGGAATTTTCAGTGCTGGCAACAGCGCGGAAGCCACGTGGCAAGCGAGCGACTTTGTCTCCATGCGAATTCCAAACGCGCAAAGGTCCGCGAATACCATGGAGTAAGTCCGATCCTGCTCGGAAGTTGAGAGTGCCATGACCATATTCACGATGGCCAGAACCGGCGACTTTTCCGCCGAGCATTTCTCCCATCAATTGTACGCCATAACAAATTCCAAGAACGGGCACGCCGAGCGTGAAGACGGCAGCGTCAGGCCGTGGTGATCCTTTGGCGCGCACACTTGCCGGGCCACCGGAAAGAATAACTCCGCGAACACCGTCCGCGCGCAAAGTCTCTGCAGATACTTTATGCGAGTAGATGCGCGAATGAACTTGGCACTCACGGATACGACGGGCGATGACTTGGGTATACTGAGACCCGAAATCGAGCACGGCTATGGTCTGCTTGGACATGGCGGTGAAAGGTAGAGATTTAGAGAGATTCAGAACTTGAGGCGAACATTGTTCCATCCACACCCAGGGCAAGGCGCCTCTTCCCGGAGACGGGGGCGGAGGTAGGTTTGTCCACACCGGGTACAAACGAAGGCCGAGCGAATACGGCGGGGGTCATTTAAAAGAGCTTCGCGGCGGTCATACCAAAACCAAACCCCTAAAATCAACGTGCAGCCCATCCCAGCCGTAAGGGCAAGGAAGAGGCCTAGGTCAATGGGGAGGAGCATAAAAAGCAAAGACGCACCTACCAAAGCAGGTGCGTCTCGGGGAAGTCCTGAAGCGTCTTAGGCCTGTGCGGCCGCGGCTACTTTAGGGGTCTTAGCTTTGGCGACCTTCGCCTTGGGGCGAGGGGGCTGAGCATCGTCTTTACCCACGAGTTCAATCAAAGCGGTCTCTGCAGCGTCGCCGATGCGGTTACCAATTTTGAGAATACGCGTGTAACCACCCTTGCGTTTCTGGAAAGCGCTCACGCGTTCCTTAAACAAAAGAGCGACGGCGGACTCGTCGCGCAAACGCGAGAGGGCCAGACGGTAATAGTGAAGCTTCGTAGCAGGGGTTGTGGCTGCGGCACCTTTCTTCGCGAGGGTCACGATCTTCTCAACGAAGGGACGGACTGCACGGGCACGGGAAAGCGTGGTCGTGATGCGAGCGTGGGTGATGAGTGCGGCCGCTAAATTAGCGACCATGGAAGCACGGTGTTCTTTACGAACACCTAAGTTATGCCGATGAGTACGGTGGCGCATGGATGTGGCCGATTAGGCGGCTGGACCCTTCTTCTCCATCAAACGATCCAAGCCGGTCATGCCTAAAGACAGACCTAATTGCTCGAGCTTTTGTTTGATTTCGTTGAGTGATTTTTTGCCGAAGTTGCGGTACTTGAGCATTTCTTGCTCTGACTTCATCGCGAGTGCACCCACAGTGGTGATGTTAGCGTTATTCAGGCAGTTAGCAGCACGTACGGACAATTCGATTTCGTTCACAGACATGTTCAGGAGATTGCGGAGACGATTTTGGTCGTCGGCTTCTTCCTTGGCTTTGGACTCGAACTCAATCTCTTGACCGGCAATCGCGTTGAACACCTCAAGGTGTTTAGCGAGAATAGCGGAAGCTTCTTTGAGGGCATCGTCAGGCGAGATGCGGCCATCCGTCGAAACATCGAGAACCAAGCGATCGTAGTCGGTCTTTTGGCCTTCGCGTGAGTTTTCAACCGTATAACGGACAACGCTCACAGGCGAGAAGAGTGAATCGATCGAGATGACACCGATGGTTTGTTCGACAGGCTTATTCTCTTCAGCCGAGCACCAGCTACGGCCAACTTTGATTTCAAGTTCCGCGTAGAAGCGACGCTTGCGATCGAGAGTGCAGAGAACGATGTCAGGATTGACGAGCGTGAGGCCCGCAGGGAGCTGAATGTCGGAAGCCTTTACAGGGCCTGCCTTGTTCACGTCGATAACCGCGCGGAAGTCTTCGCGCTTTTCATGGCGGAGAAGAACCTTCTTCAGGTTAAGAACGATTTCGGTGACATCTTCAACGACACCGTCAATGGGTTGAAACTCGTGCGAAACACCGTCGATTTTGACCGAAGCAATCGCAGCGCCTTCAATCGATCCAAGGAGGACGCGACGAAGGGAGTTGCCGATTGTATGGCCGAAACCTGTTTCGAAAGGCTCAGCGGTAAAACGAGCGTTGGTGGCAGACGACGTGGAGTCGTCCTTCTTCAGCTTAGTGGGGAGCTGGAATTTTCCGAGGCGCTTAGACATAGTTGTGGGTGTTTGAAGTGGATTAGCGGCTGTAGAACTCAACGACCACCTGGACGTTTACTTCTGTAGGGAGTTCTTCTTTGGCAGGCTCACGGACAACCGTGCCGCGGAGCTGCTCAGGCGAGGCAGCCAACCATGCTGGAACAGCACGGGATTGGTTTTCCTCCGAAGAGCGGGTTGCAAGCTGCTTGGAAGAGGTGCGATCGCGAACGACGACTTCGTCGCCAGGGCTCACCGAGTAACTCGCGATGTCGACCTTATGTCCATTGATACGAATATGTCCGTGGGCAACGAACTGACGAGCGGCTGCTCGGCTACTCGCAAAACCAAGACGGTAGATAACATTATCGAGACGTGTCTCGAGGATGCGTAAAAAGTTTTCGCCGGCGACGCCACCGAGCGCCTTGGCGCGGGCAAAGGCGAGACGGAATTGGCGCTCATTGAGACCGTACATGAAGCGAAGCTTTTGCTTTTCGCTCAGGCCTTGGCCGTATTCCGAGACCTTGCGGGACTTGGTTTGGCCGTGAATGCCAGGAGGGTATGGCTTACGCTCTTCGCCTTTCGAAGTCGGTAAGATCGCTTGGTTGAAGCGACGGTTAATCTTGGTGGTTGGTCCAGTGTAACGGGACATGTGTGCTTAGGTTTGGTATTTTTGGTTTGGCGATGGATATCCCCTCCCGGCTTGCCATCCCCGGAAGGTAAGGTGTGAGCGCAGTCGCTTAGACGCGACGACGCTTAGGGGGACGACAGCCGTTGTGAGGGATCGGCGTGGCGTCGACAATCGAGCTAATGTTGATGCCGAGAACTGAAATCGCACGGATCGCGCTGTCGCGGCCCATGCCTGGTCCCTTAACGATAACGGCAACTTCCTTCAGTCCGTGAGCCATCGCCTGCTTGAGGGCTTCCTGGCAGACAACTTGAGCCGCATAAGCGGTGGACTTACGGGAACCTTTGAAAGCGTGGCGACCGGCGCTACCCCACGAGATCACATTACCGTTAGGATCAGTGATGGTAACCTTGGTGTTATTGAAAGTCGCAAGGATGTGGCAGACACCATTGATGATGTTCTTCGAGCCCTTGGCACGACGAACCTTAATCTCCCCAACATCTTCACCGAGGAGTTCCTTTGCGGTAATTTCTTTGCGCTCAGGTGAAGCAACTTCCGCGGAGGGATTCGCTTCATCAACAGCAGGTGCAGCAGAGGCTTCAGGCGCAGGTGCGGCCTTGGTCTTCTTTGCAGGTTTTTCGGACTTAGGTGTCTCTTCGCTCATCGGTCGTAAAGTTTAGGGAATTAATTAAGCTGCTTTTGCGGGTGAAGCTGCGGAAGCAACGCCGACGGTCTTACGCTTACCCTTACGCGTACGTGCGTTGGTGCGGGTACGTTGACCGCGAACAGGGAGCCCGCGGAAGTGGCGAAGGCCACGGTAAGATTTAATCGCCTGGAGGCGCTTCAAGTCCTGAGTGATTTCACGACGAAGATCACCTTCGCACTTCCAACCTTCGCGAACGATGAAGTCTACAATCTTATTCAATTGTTCTTCGCTGAGTTCGCTTGCGCGCATCTCTGGGCGGAAGCCAAGAATTTGACAAATCTTCATGGCACGGAGAGGTCCGATGCCATAAATATAGCGAAGGGAGTATTCTACCTTCTTGTTGTTAGGGATATCGACGCCGAGAATGCGGGGCATATGTGTCCGTGCGGTTGGTAGGAGAGAGGGGGAAAAGGGTCGAAAATTGCTTAGTTTATAGGGGTAAGGGAAGCATAAAATGGGATTAAATGCGTGTTAGGACCTCGACCCCCTCTTCAGTGACCAAAACCGTGTGTTCGTAGTGGGCAGCGACCCTGCCATCCTTGGTCTGGGCGGTCCACCCGTCGGCCGCCATAAGGATCTTGGGTGACCCCAAAGTGACCATGGGTTCTATAGCTAAAGCCATTCCTGGGACTAATTTTGCCCCCGTCCCCTTGGATCCCCAATTAGGAATCTGAGGTTCTTCATGCATTTGGCGCCCGACGCCGTGGCCAACAAACTCACGTACGATCCCGAAGCCCAAAGGCTGTATAGCGCCCTGAATGGCCGCAGAGATATCCCCCACCCTTCCCCCGGGACGAACCGCAGAAATACCTGCCATCAACGCGTTTTCAGTCGCCTGACAAAGTTTACGGGCAGGCTCAGACACAGACCCGACCAGAACCGTGTAGGCATTATCACCCACGAAACCGTTTTTGCGGATCACCACATCAAGGGACACGACATCGCCATCTTGGATAAACCGATCATCACGGCCAATGCCATGGACAATCTCATCATTCAGCGAAATGCAGATATACCCTGGATAAGTCAGACGTCCGACAACATACCCATGGCAAGCACTGGTGCACCCATGAAGCTTCATGAGATTGGCAGCGGCTGCGTCTAACTCAGCCGTAGAAATGCCAGGTTGGACGAGCTGGCGAAGTTCGGCTAAAACATGTGCAGCTGCCTTGCCGGCGGCACGCATACCCTCCACGTCGACTCGGGAGTGGATATCAATCATCACAACAACTCCGT
>CAJBPJ010000131.1 GCA_903957465.1 uncultured Opitutia bacterium | reverse complement strand
GAGGTGGCATCGTTCGCTTGCGATAAGTGTATACACTACGACGGCGATTACTCTCACCGGGGTCAGATTTATATTCGTCGACACTGGAGCCGCCGCTTTGGCTACGACCGCCAAATTTCTCGATGAGCATTCCCGATGCATAGAGTGCTTGGTCGCGCAGCATTTCCGCCGATAAACGCTGGGTTGGGCCGCGGGACAGCATCATATTTTTCGGGTCTAAGTTTAGACTCTTTTCAGACCCAATCGACGATTGTCGGAAAGTTGCGCTGAGAACCAAACGTCGGAGCAACGCTTTGGTGTCCCAGTTTTTCTGAAAATCGATTGCGAGTTGATCGAGCAGTTCAGGGTGAGTGGGTGCATCGCCTTGTACACCAAAGTTCTCAGGGGTATGCACTAATCCTTGTCCAAATATTTGCATCCAGAGACGGTTAACCGCAACCCGTGCGGTTAGCGGATTTTCAGGTGAGGTAAGCCAACGTGCCAGACCTAGTCGATTGGCTGGGAGACTTTGAGAGAAGGGTAGCACTGCGTCGACAACACCGGGGCTGACGGGTTGCTTGAGGTCAGGTTGATCATAAGCGCCGCGTTGAAGGATGTACGTTGGCCGGGTATACTTTGTCTGGGCCATCGTGACGATGACAGGAACTGAATCACTATACTTGCGTAACGCCTGTTGCGCAGTGCGAAGTGCATTGCGAGCCTGCAGGTACGCTGCGTTGCCTTTAGATAGACTGTGCTCCGCTATGGCATTCACGTCGGGCTTGATTTCAGCCAATTGAGCAACTTCCGCAGCGGTAAGTTCTGTCCGCCAAATCTTAACCTCATCCATAATACCATCACGGAATCCACTATCTCGTGAACGTGAACCGAGTTCCAAGGTGGCACCACCGACAGGTCCTGTCAGGTGGTCTCTGAGAACTTCCGATTCTGCGAGCTGACCATTAAGGTAAATACGTAAACCCGACGCACGGCTTAAGCCGTTATACGTCACAGTGAGAAGTACCCACGTATTTTGTGTAAGCGGCTTACGACTACGAATGGCGATGGCTGACCCTGGCCATTGCTGGATGCACGACCAACTGATACGCCCTTGATCAATCATGAGCTCTAGACCGGTTGCATCTGCATCGTTGGTATAAAAGCCAGAAGCGTGTAAAAGGACAGCACGCTGGTTACTTTCGCCCGCTTTAATCCATGTAGAAAAGGTAAACTCTTTGTCGCTGCTGAAGCCCGAGAAACCGTCGAGCCAAAGACCACCATCACCATCAAAAGCAATTGCATTACCAACTTTGCCGTTGGTAATTGCTACTTTTCCTAGCTGATCTCCGCGGTGTCGTTCGGTGGTTGCGGGTTTGCCGTATAGATTAGGCGTAGTGCCTTTATCGAGTGTCTCAAAACTATAGTGCGCATCCGGCTTGGGTGCGGAAACAGCCATCGCAGCCGTCGATTTCATACGTTGGCACTCATCGAACCGTTGCTGGGCAACGTCGACGGCTTTTTGCAGCTCAGTAATTTTAAGATCCTGTTCGGCATTCGTTAACCGTAGGGCAGGCACTGGCACTGCGCCGTGATACGGGAGTAAGCCGTTTTCATCGATGTCGGAGAACATCGCGGAAAGCGCGTAGAAGTCGCGTTGTGGAATCGGGTCATACTTATGGTCATGACACTTGGCGCACTCCATGGTGAGTGCAGTAAATGCGAATCCAAATGTTGCCACTCGGTCAGAAATTGATTCTTGCCGCATTTCCTCAGCAATCGAGCCGCCCTCGAAGGTTACACGGTGGAGTCGATTAAAGGCTGTCGCGAGCCGTTGTTCGGTTGTGGCATTCGGTAAAAGATCACCTGCCAGCTGCCAAGTGATGAATTGATCGTAGGGTAGATTACGATCGATGGTATTTAACAACCAGTCACGCCATGGACTAACGGGCATTTCAGGGTCTCCCGAATATCCCGCAGTATCGGCATAACGTGCGAGATCGAGCCAGGCAACCGCTGCATGTTCAGCAAAGCGCTTGGAAGCTAACAAACGGTCGACCTGTCGCTCATAGGCATTTGGCGAAGTGTCAGCGATGAAGGACTCAGTTTCTTCGGGTGTGGGTGGAAGCCCGGTGAGCACAAACGATACGCGTCGCAACAGTGTAGCGCGATCAGCTTCCTTAGCTGGACTTAGGCCCGCCTTCTCCATCGAAGCTAAGATGTATGTGTCGATTGGATCCCGCGCCCAGTGTGCGAGTTTTGCCTTTGGTGGCTGCGTGCTCTGTGGTTTAACAAACGCCCAATGCTTTGCGTATCGACCGCCTTGTGCTATCCACTGGGTCAGGATCTTCTTTTGATCAGGGGTAAGTGGACGTTTAAAGTCGGGTGGTGGCATGACTTCTTCGTCATCGGTCTGATGGATGCGCGCGACTAACGCGCTTTCATCTATGTCGCCCGGAACGATTGCGCGTTGGTCACTTTTCAGAAGTGCAAAGGCACCTTCAGGAGTGTCGAGTCGTAAACCTGCTTTGCGTCCCTTGCCCGCATCGGGTCCATGACAGGCAAAGCAGTGATCTGATAGGATGGGGCGGACGTCTCGATTAAAGTCTATCGTTTGAGCGATTGCAATTGATGGCGTGGACACAGGCGACGTCGGAACATAAAACCAAAGGGAGGACCCTGCGGTTAGTACAACCAGGGCTGAACTTCCAATGATGATCGAACGCAGTTTCATTGCGATGGCAGGCTCCAACCTTCAGGAAGGACGATATCAGACCTACGTGAAAGAGGGCTGACTTCCAATCGTGTAATTTTCCCGCCTTCAACATCGCAGGTTATGAGCGTT
>CAJBPJ010000130.1 GCA_903957465.1 uncultured Opitutia bacterium | reverse complement strand
GTTTCCGTCCGCGGCGGCCCAGGACATGCTGCCTGCGAAGCCACCATTCGTGTACGTATCGGCAAAGAGGAGACACTCACTGTTGCGGAAGGGGAGGGCCCTGTTCATGCGCTCGATCAAGCGCTGCGCGACGGCCTCGTTCGTGCATTCCCACGTCTGAAAAAGGTAAACTTAACTGACTATAAGGTGCGTGTGCTAAGTGGCCGGGATGGTACTTCAGCCAAGACCCGCGTTGTGGTTCGATCGACAGATGGCACTACGAGTTGGGGTACGGTCGGGGTGAGTGCTAACTTAGTCGAAGCGACCCTCAGTGCTTTGTGTGATGGTTATGCACACGCCTTAACGCGCTAATTTTGTCCCGATGGCTTTACTTGGAGAAATCACACCCGTTGCAAAGCCAGCTGTCACTGAAGGACATGACAGTCGTACAGAATTCATGCCGATTGACCCTCTTGGCACGAATTTAGGCAGTGAGTCTATTTCAGGAATACAGTTGAAGCCGACAGAGCAAATCGGGTTACCGAAAGTTTCCGCAGGCCAGACGGGCGCAGCTTTAGATGATCAGATTCGTCAGCAACGTGCCGAATTCTATACGGTTATCGCAGTGATTGCCGTCCTCGTGTGCCTGGTGGCATTTTTCTATTTTCGCAGCGGTCAAAGAAACTTCGCCGGCCAGGGCTCTAACCGTAACTAGTTTATGCTTTGCGAGGTCGGGCGAATACGGTGCTCGCCCGTAATTCAACATCGAATTGACCTGTGTCTTCGAGCATTCGGTAAAATTTAGCGTACCGCGGCGCAGTTTGGTCAAAGTCACGAACCATCTCGCGTACGCGGCGTAAAATAAATTCCCCTTTTACCCAGCCATCTTGATTCGGTAGTGAGCGAGCTGCGTCGACCAAGGATTGAATCAAGTCTGTACGATTAAGTAGTGCTTCTTTGCGTCGGATAGCATGGACGTCATTGCTCACGATTGCTTTATCATTTTTCTGTGTAGCTGAGGGCGGACTTGCTGCTGGCGTGCCCGTTCGTCGACCGCGCCGTGCGCGACTTGGTGATGGCGATCCGTCTGTCTTACTTGCGGCGCTGGGGGTGGGTCGTCCGGTTGCAAAGCGTAAAAGCGGTAAGCGACGCTCGGCTTCGGTCAGGGCTTTTTGGGCCTCCGCATTCAGTTTAGGTAAAGAACGTAAGGCTGTGAGCAGGAGTCGTAGGACTTCACGCGGATCGGATTCGGCGGCAGCTTTGTGTTCAAGGCGCTCGCGCAGTTCTGTTAGATTGACGTAGTGATGGGCTGCACTGCGAAGTGAACGGTGTGGGCGCTCGCCCATCACAACAATGCGTACACCATCTTTTTTGGCGTCTTCGACAATGGGTGTGAAGTCGCTGTCATTGGTCACAAACACCAAGGTCGTAGGCGGATTCTTTCCGGCGAGCAATTTGACTGCATCGATGGTTAAGCGCATATCAGTCGCATTTTTCCCAGCTGTATAATTTCGCTGCTCTACCAGTTCTAGTGCTGGCCATGCTTCAGCTGCTTTTCGCCAGTTGTGGAGTCGATTCTGAAAATCACCGTAGGCACGTGCCGAAGCCAGTGTAGTCTCGCCCACAAAGTCGCGCAGGGTTGGTAAAAATCCATGCGAGACATTATCTGCGTCGATGAGTAGGGCGATGCGCGCCCCTTTGGATCCACGGGCTGCTTCGGGGGTGGAAGTTGAAGGTGCGTGAGCACGCGAGGTCGCTGAACGTCGCGACCGAGTTTTAACGGTAGGTTTTTTCTTGGGAGGCACAGGCGTGAATATTTAAAGGCTGGCTGGCGTCCCCGGATGGAATTGAACCATCATCCCCGGTTTAGGAAACCAGTGTTCTATCCGTTGAACTACGGGGACACGAGCAGTCGCCCAAAGTGTCTCTATGCTCTTTGGCGGGCAAGCCCCAAGAGACTATCCAACTTAATGTCAGATTTGTAATCTACCTGTCTTGACCCTTGGTAAACTGCTGTAAGGGTAGGGCAATCATGCTGTCCCCTGTGATTGCCCAAACGGTTCACTCCGAGATGCCCGCCTGGGCATGGTCGGCTTTTCTGGTATTTGTTGCCTGCATGTTGGCACTCGATTTGGGGGTTTTTCACCGCAAGGCGCAGAAGCCTTCTTTCCGCTCTGCGGTTGCTTGGTGTATTGTTTGGATATCTCTTGCGGTCGGCTTCACGTTTTTGCTCAGCGCTTGGCGAGGACCTCAAGATGCTCAGCTTTTTGCAGCGGGTTACCTCCTCGAGTTAGCGCTCTCTGTCGATAATCTCTTCATCTTCATTTTAGTTTTCGCACACTTCAAGATACCTGAAGAACATCAACACCGCGTACTCTTCTGGGGTATTATCGGAGCGGTCGCGATGCGAGCGTTGTTTATTGTGGCGGGTATCGCCGCCGTCGATCGGTTCACCTTCCTGCTCCCTGTCTTTGGAGCGTTCCTTGTTTTCACAGGTATCAAGTTGGCCACAGCGCACGGTGAGGCAGAGGGCAAGGATATGGCCGAAAACCTTTTCGTACGTATCGCGCGTAAGGTGTTTCCGCTTACGCCCCATTTGCACGGTAGCGCATTTGTTATACGCGAAAATGGTCGCACCCTTTTCACGCCGCTTTTTGTCGTCTTGCTTGTTGTGGAGGGCACCGACCTTGTTTTTGCAATCGATTCCATTCCTGCAGTATTAGGCATCTTGCCTCCTGACATGGAGATTGGTGAGAAGCGTTTCATCGCCTTCACGTCTAACATTTTTGCGATCCTGGGCTTACGCTCTATGTACTTCGCGCTGGCTGGGTTTATGGGCTACTTCCGTTTCCTTAAACCAGCGCTGGCGTTTATCTTAGTGTTTATTGGATTTAAAATGATTCTTCCTTGGGCGGCTAAAGTCGGCCAGAGCGAAGGTGCTATTGCGGGTTGGGTCCCAGATTTTCTGATTAAGTCTGGCTCGGTCCACCTCTCGACAGATATTTCTTTAGCGATTGTCGGTGGAGTTTTAGGGCTAGCGATAGCCTTTTCCGTCGCTTTCCCTGAGAAGAAGTAGCACCCCATCAGGCTTTTTCCGTTCCCTTTCGCCGTTGGCTTTGCCACGCTGGGGTCGTGTTTCGTGGACATTACCATACCTATATTCGTTTCCTACGCGGAAACTGGCATTTACTGATACTGGCAGCCTTGGCTGGTCTGCTTTATGCGGCTAGCAGCGCACTCGGCGTGCCTTTTTTGCTAGGGAAGGTTCTGCCCGCAGCTTTTGGCGACAAACTGGCCATTGAGACACCCATTGTTACTTTTCCGAGTTGGGTAGGTTGGCAGCCCTGGGTATTGCCCCGCGGCAACGAAGTTGAATTCGCAGTATTCTTCCTGCCCACCGTGTTTATTTTCCGCGGTATTTCTCAGTGGCTTGCGGGTACGTTGATTAACATTGCCGGTATGCGTGTGATTGAGGCTGTACGCTCAGAGGTGTTCGCGCGTATCCAGAAACTGCCGTTGAGTTTCTTTGGTCGGATCACGACGGGAGACTTGATGCAGCGTCTGACTGGTGACGTCGCTTCTGTCCGCTTGGTTCTGATTGATGTGACCAACGACATCATGATTCAGCCGTTCACGCTGATTTTTGCCGTCGGCATGGTTATTTTTACCTGCTTGAGCCTTGATGAAGGTTGGCGCTTTTTACTCTGCCTTTTAGTGGTCCCAGTTTCAGTTCTGCTTGTGCGTTTCGTTGGAACGAAAATCCAGAAACGCAATCGACTAGCGAATGCGGCTAACGTCCGGGTGACATCGATTGCTATGGAGAATTTGCACTCTCCTCGGGAAGTCCGCGCGTACAATTTGGAAGATCGTGAAATCGCACGTTTTAATCAAGCGAGCTCCGCTGGCCTTCACGCACAAGGACGTATTGCGCGTTATGATAAGGCGCTCTCGCCCCTTTTAGAATTCGTTGCGGCAACGGGAATTGCTTTGGCTGTTTGGGTAGGCGCTCATAGCGGCTTAGATCTTCCGCGCCTCTTAATTATTATCGCAGCGCTCTATATAGCCTATGAGCCAATTAAAAAGTTAGGACGCGTGAGTAACATGCTGCGCTTGGCAGAAGTTGGACTATCCCGTCTGACAGAAATATTTGATGCGCCCGATGAGGTGCCTGATCCAGTTGAGCCTGTGCGGATTTCGAAGATCCG
>CAJBPJ010000129.1 GCA_903957465.1 uncultured Opitutia bacterium | reverse complement strand
TAAAGCTCAGCCGGCCGACGTAAAGGCGGTGCTCCATTCTACGGCTGAAGCTATATGGCAGCATTGTCCGCATACGGAGTGGAGGGTGCCGGGCTTTGAGGTCTATCACAGTCCTGACTACCCCATCGCGGTATTTGATCACCGAGCCAATGGGCGTATAGCGATTGGATTGACAACTCAAGGAAGCTACTGGAGCCAGTTCGCCTTTCAGTTTTCCCACGAATTCTGCCACGCCTTGGCCGGTCACTCTAACGACTGGCGCAAGCCTTGGATCAGAGTAAAGAAAGCGAATATGTGGCTTGAGGAGTCGCTATGTGAGACGGCCTCGCTCTTTGCGTTACGATCAATGGGCCAGTCGTGGAAGACCAAAGCGCCTTACCCTAATTGGACAGACTACCACAAATCATTAACTCAGTATGCACAGGACAGGTTGGATGAGGCTGGAAAGGGTCTGCCTCCTGGAAAGACATTTGTAAATTGGCTGCGTGAAAATGAACCATCCATGCGCAAAAACTCTGTGATTCGCGAAAAGAATAATATTGTCGCCCGCGCCTTACTCCCGCTTTTCGAAAAGAATCCTAAAGGATGGGAGGCGGTAGCTTACCTAAACCTAGGTGCGCGGCGTGACCCTAATTTAACACTCGCGCAGCATCTTACAGACTGGCGCGCGGCCTCTCCAGCTGAGCAGCGAGCATTTATTACTGAGCTCGCGAAAGTCTTGGGCGTCACGCTTTGACGCGCAGTTATTTTTAGCCTGTCTGCCTAAGTAATATGAGCCCGGCAACGGCGATGGTTGCACCTATCCATGCGCGCGCACCTGGGCGTTTACCTTCGGTGGCCCATTGCATGGGCAGTGCAAAAATAGGCGAAGTGGCTACAATACTCAGTACGATGCCTGCGGGGTAAAGGGTGAGTGCCCACTGATAGCAGGCGACGCCGATTCCAGGGCCCGAGAGACCATTCATCGTCATCCAGCTAAGGCTTCGCAGTTTAGGGTAGGGACGAATCACGCCATCAAAAAAGCCTTTACCCCGCGATTGCCACAGAGCGAAACCTAGAACGATTGGTGCGCCACCAAGCACGCGTACGAATCCCTGGCTAACGCCATCAGGTACCGCTTCGCCTGCGAAGATGCATGCTTCTTTAGCTAAAGGTGTACTCACGGCGCCACAGGCTTGTCCAATCCCAGCTAATACAGCTAAAGCGATACCGAGCCTACGTTGTTGACGATCCTCTGCCCCTTCAGGAGGGGACCCAAGTGCCACGATCACGCCACAAAAAATAACGAGCGCAGAGCCGGCTTGTACCCAAGTAATCGTGGTACCGAGCATAAGGTATTCGATGCTCAGGGCAAAGGGTGCAGCCAAGCACTGCATGATAAGGATGGAGAGGGCAGGCCCGATGCGCGGCAAAGCGTGGAAGAGCGCAATGTCGCCGATACCTAAGCCCAGAGCTCCACTCAAAACCAACCACTCCCAGCCTGGCGTGATAGGCTTTCGGCCGGTCAAGAGTACGACGAGGCTGAAGAAGATTAGGGCTACGAGGATGCGTCCACTATTCGCAACATTCGGACCATGAAACTTTGTGCTTTGTCGTGCGCAAGAAACTGACCAAGCGAAAAGGAATGTGGCAAAGAAAGCGTATTCCATTTCAGAAAATCTGCATAATTTTTCTGCCGACTGCATCTGCACGAAGTCGACCTTCATCTGTCAGTACGAGCGTGGTGCCATCCCACGTTGCTAGGTCTTCTTCTGCAAGCTGTTGGGCGAAGATGGTGAACTTTGTGGGTAAGGGTGTGGTAAAGCGTTGAGCGAGTGCAAATGGCCTTACGCCTGCGTTGGCGCGTAATCCAAAGACGAGTGCATCGCAGAGTAGGAGCTCAGGCGTAAGTTCAGTGATTTGTTCGGTTGCGAGATTGCCGCTTTCCACGCCTTTGAGCCACTGCTCGAGGTCGTGAACATTTGTCTGACGTCGACCCGCAAACTGAGAAGAAGCCGAAGGACCGTAGCCAATCCATTCCTGCATATCCCACGTGGCTAGGTTGTGTTGGCAGGCATGGCCAGGGCGCGCAAAATTTGAAATTTCGTACTGTTCGTAACCCGCTTCACTCAGGATTTTCCATGTCCTTCGGTACATGCGTGCTTCCAGTTCATGATCGATCTTAACTTTACCTTTCGAAAGTTTCACAAACATAGCGGTGTCTTCTTCGAATGTGAGGCAGTAGGTCGAAAGGTGTTCAGGTTGAAGTGCAATAGCCGTACGTAGGTCAGCTTCCCAGCGAGCTTCATCTTGTCCAGGCACAGCAAAAATGAGGTCAAGATTGACGCTCTTGAAGCCGGCGGCTTGGACGAGTTCCCAAGCGTCATGAATTTGTTTGGTCGAATGGCGCCGTCCGAGGGCATCAAGCGTTGCTTCATCAAAACTCTGTACACCCATGGAGACCCGCGTCACGCCGACATCACGCAGAGCCTTAAGTTTGTCTGCACGTACAGACGATGGGGCGAGTTCGACCGACCATTCAGTGGGTTGGCCACCGGCTTTTACCATGGCTTTCCCTAGGCGATGTAAATCGTCAGCCGGCAGAAGTCCGGGTGTACCTCCGCCCCAGAAAGCGGTGGTTACAGCTGCGCGTGGAGGCACGAGGGCGAGCTCGCGCTCCATCCCCGCTAAGTATTGCTCAATCTTAGCGCGCTCAGGTTGCTCTTGGTAAAAAGCACAGAAGTCGCACGTCGATGCGCAAAAAGGGATATGGAGATAGAGCGACGGCACAATGCGCTTACATCCGCTCCAGCGGCTCGATACCCAGTAGGCGTAGGCCGGACTCGAGTAGGGCAGAGGTACGTGCGCAGAGAGCAAGGCGCCGTGCTTTCACTGCAGGTTCATCGACGAGTACTTTATTGTCGGCGTAGAACGAGCTATAGGCACCTGCTAAGTCGTAAAGGTAAGTGCAGAGTGCGTGCGGACGAAGGTCGTCACAGGCTTCTTCGAGAGCGGCCGAGAACCCGAGCAGTTTTCGGGCGAGGGCAATTTCTCCAGGAGATTCCGGTGCGCTTGCGCCTTCTTCGCCCTGGCCAACTTTGAGTCCTGCATTGCGGAAGACTGAACGAACGCGGACGGCTTGATAGAGAAGGTAAGGGGCAGTATTACCTTCGAACGAAAGCATTTTTTCCCACGAGAACCGGTAGTCCATCGTGCGATTTGAACCAAGGTCAGTGTAGCGCAATGCGGCAACCCCGATGCGCGGCGCAATCACTGTGCGGCGCTCATCTTCGGGCAGTTCAGGGTTTTTCTCGCTCACTTTTTCGTAGGCCTTGGTGGTGGCTTCGTCGATTAGGGATTGCAGGCGCACAGGGTCACCTGATTTCGTTTTAATCGCTTTGCCGTCTTCACCGAGGATGGTGCCAAACCAAACGTGTCGTAGTCGCGGCAGTTTTCGGTTTGTAGCCTTAAACCATTTTGTCGCGGTAATGAACAGTTGCTGGAAGTGATCCTGTTGGCGTCCGTCGGTAACGTAGACAATTTCCTCAGCCTTCAGGTGTTCGACCCGATAGAGGATTGTGGCTAAGTCGGTTGAAGCGTAATTCGACGAGCCGTCTTTCTTGCGCACGATGAATGGCAATTTTGTTTCTGCATGTCGTGAGAAACGCGGGATGTCGTCGTGCCAGACGACTAAAGCCCCGTCGCTTTCTTCGGCTAAGCCACATTCAGCAAGTTCGCGGTATACTTGGTCGACTTTATCGCGGTAAAAAGATTCCCCAAGGGTTACGTCACTCTTGAGGCCGAATTGGTCATAGATGCGCTGAAAGGCAGCATTGGAGACCGTCACGATTTGTTGCCAGAGTGCAGTGTTGGCGGTGTCTCCTTGTTGAAGTTTTGCCAACTCAGCACGTGCGGCATCGAGTTCGGCAGGGTCTGCCTTCGTTAAAGCGCTACCTTCTTTATAAAGTGCTTCGAGGTCTTCGAGTGCTTGAGGGCTCGATGCATCTAAGACAAAGCCTTTGCGTTTAATCGCTAAGATGAGGATGCCGAAGTTTGTACCCCAGTCCCCGATATGGTTGTCCCGTGTTAGTTTGGCTCCGCAGAACTCCAGGAGACGTGCTACGGCTTCGCCGATGACAATTGGACGTAGGTGTCCGACGTGCATCTGCTTGGCGGTATTAGGCGAAGGGTAGTCGATAACAACATTGCGACCTGCGTAGAGTGCAGAGGCACCTCGACGCCAGGCGTCCGCATCGCGGTATTCGTGGATCCACTGCGCTAGCGCGGCTGAAGTTAAGCGAAAGTTAATAAAGCCGGGTCCAGCGACATCCGTCTCAAGGCCTGCCTTCTTTAGTGTGCCCTCGGCTTCGAGTGCGGCGAGGAGCTCAGTCGCAAGCGCTCTTGGGTTAAGTTTAGCGATTTTAGCGGCAGCAAGTACGCCGTTGCATTGAAAGTCGCCATGGCGGGTATCCGTTGCGGGGCGAACTTGAGGGTCGAAGTCGGCCCCGAGCGTTGGCATGGAGGCGGCTACGCGACGGATAAGGGCGTCGAGTTCGCGGGCAGGATTGAACCATGCTGACATAGCGGGTTTTATGGGCGATTAGGCGGTAAGTTGGAAGAAGTTATTGGGGCAAGAAGCCGACAGATCCTGCGAGGTGCTCTTCCCGCTTTCGTTTTTACCGTTCATGCCTTTTAATCACGGAGATGCCAATTAGCCGAACGCAGATTATCGCAAGGGGGTTGACGTGTGCGTGCCCCAACTGTGGAAATTGGGGTTTGTTGCGCTCCTGGTTCAAGTTGCAGCCAGCATGTACGGACTGCGGGATGAATCTTTCGAAGTCAGATGGATTCTATACAGGCACCACTTCGATAGGGTATGTTGCCTCTATCATCTGCGTGCTGATCCCTGTCTGTGTCTTAGTTGTTAAGAAGGTGCTCCCTGCTTGGCTAGGTGTGCTTTTGGGCATTGGTGGCAGCTTCGCCTTTGTGGTGGTGCTTTACCCTGTGATGCTTTGCTGGATGGTCATGGCCTACCACGTGGCACTTCCCTTGGAGTTGCCAGCGAACTCCGATCAATCTCAGTAGTGTTATCTTGTTGCATCAATATATCATGATGTATTGATTTGAACTAATGTCATCCAATCTTCTGCAACGCCTGCGCTCCCCGCGACCCACGGTCTCGGTCGAGTTTTTCCCGCCCAAGACGGCGGAAGGCATGTCGCAAATGTTGGTCGAGGCAGCGAAGTTACGTCCACTCGGTATTGATTTAGCTTCGATTACTTATGGCGCAGGTGGAACGACCCGTGAGACTACCTTAACCGCTGGTCGCGATCTGCGGGCTTTGGGCTATGGTGTCATTGCACACTTAACCTGTGTCGGTCATAGTCGGTCTGAACTTGAAGGCTTGGTTGACCAGTATGTTGCGGCTGGCTTCTCGGGTATTCTCGCTTTGCGTGGTGATCCGCCCAAGGGTGCTGTTGGCTTTACGGCACACCCGCAGGGCCTGCGTTATGCCTCAGAGCTTGTTGAGCTTATCCGTGCGCGTGCTGGACAGCGCTTATCCGTTGGTGTTGCTGGATTTCCTGAACGGCACCCCGACTCGCCTGATGCAGTAAGCGATCTGCATTGGTTTGCACATAAAGTAAAAGCAGGCGCCGACTTTGTAACCACGCAGCTATTTTTTGATAACGCCGACTACGTTCGTTTAGTTGCTGATGCCCGTGCGCACGGAGTGACCGTGCCAATTATCCCGGGAATTTTACCAGTCCGCTCATTGAAACAGGTACACAATTTTTGCTCCCTAAGTCATGCGAAAATTCCGCAAGAACTTGAATCCAAGTTAATCGAGTGCGGCGAAAATGAGGCGGCCCAGTTGGCTGTTGGGCTTAATTGGGCAGAGAAGCAGATTGTCGATCTCCTCGCTGCTGGCGCACCTGGGGTGCATCTCTATATTGTGAATCGTTCGGACGCGGCCCAAGAGCTTTTGGTGCGTTTACGTGGGCGTGGCGTGATAGCGCCTGTTTGAGAGGTCTTGCCCCAGTCAGCTTTGGCGGATTGGATTCGGTATGACTGAGAGTAAGCCAGCATCTGATTGGAAATGGGGTGATGCCATGCGCTGGGTCCTTTATGACTTTGCGAATACAGCCTTCGCCATGGTGGTGCTTGCCCTGGTCTTCCCGCGGATGTTCAAGGCTTTTTGGGGCGCTGGGTTAGACCCTGCGGTTGAATCTATCGCTTATAAGTTAGCGCAATCAGTGCCGTGTCTGCTTGTTTTCTTTTTTGCACCTTTTCTTGGGCAACTGGCAACATCTCCCGCATTCCGCGCAAGCGGTTTACGTTTAGCGGTGATTATCGGGGCGCTTTTAACCGCATTGCTTGGCTGGGTGCCTGAAGGTGGCTGGCTGGCTGCATCGCTGCTCTATGCGGGATCGGCCGCCATGTTCTATGTTGCAGCGACGTTTTATGATTCGATGTTAGTCGATTGTGCTCCCGCAGGGCGCCGTCACATACTCAGCGGTGCAGCTTTCTCTGCCGGGTTTATCTCGGGAATTCTTATCTTAGTTGCATTACATATGGGCTTCTTTGCTGGGCGCATGTGGATGATTTACCCGGCAGCAGCGATTTGGTGGGTACTGTTTGCCTTGCCATTGTTATTCCGCCCAACCGCGGAAGCTACGCCACTGCCTTCATTACGAGAGACATGGAAGGGCACTCGGGAAACTGCCCGTGAGATTTGGTCGAATCTCGAGCTCCGCTGGTTCCTGTTAGCTTTTATTTTTTATATCGATGGCGTGCATGCAGTGAAAACGACTGCAACGCACCTTGGCACTGTACTTGGTTACGGCGAAGGGGATTTAATTTTGGCATTCTTCGTCGTCCAAGCAATCGGCGTGCCTGCGGCCCTTGGTTTTGGTTGGCTGGGGCATCGCTTGGGTGCCGTACGAATGCTAATTGTCGGCCTCATTATTTATACGCTGATTGCAGTTTATGGCGCGAGGCTGCAACCGGGCGATGTTACGGTGTTCGGCGCGACCTTCCCTAGGGTTTGGTTACTCGCTGGTGCCGTCGGACTCGTCCAAGGTGGCGTTCAGGGATTAAGTCGCTCGCACTTTGCCTCACTGGTACCCGTTGGACGCGAAGCGGCCTTCTTTGGCTTCTACGGTATGATTGGTCGCTTCGCCTCCTTCCTTGGTCCGCTTCTGGGTGCTTTGGTGGGTTGGCTCCTGGCTAATCCGTCGGATCCTACCTCTGCAGAGCGCTGGGGATTCGCCTCATTCAGTCTGCTCTTCGTGCTCGGCGTGGTCGGTATTGTTTTAAGTGCCGAGGTGCGTGACTGGCTAAAGGAAAAAGATTAATTAAAGTTCACGCCTTGATTTAGGCGTCGTGGAAGTCCAAGAAAGCGCGCGCACCGTCTTCTCCTAAATAAGCAGATAAAAGTTTAGGATCGGTTTTAATCAAATCGACAGTGATAAGTCCGTCGAGACAGTCGCCAAAACTTTCGTCGATATTAAAGGCAATTAAGCGGCCGTTGAGCTTAAGGTAGTGCTTGAGAAGGGTCGGGAGAGTTTTGTCGTCCGACTCAAGTTCGCTGACTAACCCATTGATATGATCGAGTTCAAAGACGCAGTCTTTCAGTAATTCAAGATCAGAGGGCCGAAGGTGCATAGCCCTTGGTGGATTCTTTGCCCTTACCAGTGAGGTGAGTTCGGTTGCTGCTCGATTATGTCGTAGCCAATTAAGCATGAGCTCGCGCGAGGCTGAGCTATATTCAGGGTTGATGCTAACCGGTCCAAAGAGTGTGTGGTAACGTGGGTATTTGACTACGTAGCGTCCGATGCCCCGCCAAAGCAGCGGAAGTGCATTCGGTTTACGTTGGTATTCTGGCCGAATAAAAGATCGTCCCATTTCAAGGGCGGGGTCCATTTGCTCAAAGAAGCCTGTTCGAAAATCAAACAGCGTACTCGTGTACAGTCCGCGCTTTCCCTTGCTTGGTAGGATGCGGTCAGTGGGACCAAGGCGATAGCCGCCAACAATTGCAGAGTGCTCTTCATCCCAAAGAACCATTTGATCATACCAGCCATCAAAGGCGTCGATGTCTGTAGATAAGCCAGAGCCCTCCGAAACAGCACGGAAAGTAATTTCACGTAGCCGACCAATTTCACGCATGGTGTGTGGTAGCTCGTCGCCTTGAAAGTGCCACACGCGCATTTTTCCGGCACTCACAAGGCATCTATCTGCCGGCAGGCTTTCGAGTTCTGCCTTCAGCAAAGAAGGTGCGATGGGTGGAATGATTGGTGCGAGCGTGCGGTTTTCGGTGCGAACTTTGCGGTCTCCTTCAGGACGTGAAGGTAGGAGTTCGCAGCGCAGCCTCAGAAATTTTGCGGCATCATCATCCGTTGCATGTTCCGCCAGCTTTTCACAACTCATGGCCTTTCCGGAGCGAAGCCGTAAAGTTTTCCCCTTTAATGCTAGCATCTCGCGCACAAGCATGGCGGTGCGCAGGCGCGGATGGATGAGCCCTGCTATCTGAAAACGTGCACGGTTTCTCCCTTCAATATGTAGCGGCAGGATACTCGCCTTAGCAATTTTTGCTAAACGGACCATGTGGGGTGTCCAATGGCCGTCTCGCACGACCCTTTCTAGCGGCCGTAGCGATGCGACTTGGCCAGCTGGAAAAATGAGCAGACATCCACCAGTGTGGAGGTGCGCTAATGCTTTTCGCATACCCGTTAGATTTGTGTCAGCGGACGTTCCGAACGGGTTAACTTGAATAAGCCAGGGGCGCATGCCGGCCACATTACTCAGAAGGTGGTTGGCCATGACGCGCGTATCAGGACGTGCACGTAGTAGTAAATGAAGAGCGACAAGTCCGTCGGCTCCACCATGCGGGTGGTTGCACGCGACGATAAGTGGTCCCTCGCGAGGGATGCGCGCGAGATCGTTATCTGTCCATGTCGCATTAATGCCGAACTCTTTCAGGGCGGCGTCAATAAAGCCACTACCTGAACCATTTGCTCTTTGTAGCGCTTCCGTGAAAGCGTTTAGGCCAAAAATGTAGTCTGCGATTGGGGCGAGCTTACCAAGGCTGGTTTTTAGCGTCAGTTGCTCTTGATTTGGCATGAATGCATCATGCCAAGTTCTGGTTAAGAATTTATGCCGAAACAGTTACAATCCTGGGGCGGCCTTTTTAGCCAACAGTTGCGAGGATTTTCTTACGAATATCGGCCACGGGAAGTTGATTGAGTACTGTCGGGGAAACGCGATTCGGAATGACCACAGGCAATTTCAGCAATTTTTCAGAAAGCACGAGATTCCGATTGGCCGTTACATCATCCACGCGATCAATCGGCGTGAAGCGCGGTGCCGCCACGAGTACTCGGGCGTCTTGACGAATGAGCTCAATAATTCCTTCGACGGATTCAGCGAAGCGGTCGAGTTCAGATTTAGTATAAGATTCCGTAGGCTCAATCATGAGACCAAAGGCCTCAGGGAATGCGACAGTCGGTGCATGGTACCCGAAATCGAGGAACAGCTTGCCCACACGCCCAATGGCGGATGCGCGGGGAACACCTACAGCTTCAATCTTCTTAAAGTCGTCGTCGGTAAGTGTGAGGATGAACTCGTGCATCCGGGGGATGTCCGCGGCGGCTACGGGTAGCGAAGGGTAGGTCTTGCGAAGGCGCTGGAAGAGGTAGCGTGCCGAGAGCACGGACATTGCAGCCATTCGGCGTACGCCGTCTTTGCCAAGGCGCTCAAGGTAAGTTAGCACGCGCACTTTGTG
>CAJBPJ010000128.1 GCA_903957465.1 uncultured Opitutia bacterium | reverse complement strand
TGAGTCTCGGGGCGCTCGACTTCGGTCTCATCGTGGATGGTGCTGTCATTATTATTGAGAATTGTCTGCGTCGTTATGCGAAGGAGCAGGGTAGGCTTGGTCGACTGTTAACCCGCGAGGAACGTCTCAATTTAGCCTTCGTCGCCACACGCGAGGTGCGTTCGGCAACGATGTTTGGCGAGCTCATCATCGCCATCGTCTATATCCCCATCTTCGCCCTCAGCGGCGTAGAAGGAAAGATGTTCCACCCGATGGCCTTCACTGTCGTTGCTGCGTTACTCGGTGCGATGATTCTCTCGATCACATTTGTGCCAGCAGCTCTGGCAATCTTTGTCACGGGTAAGGTCTCTGAGCATGAGAACGCTGCCGTACGTGGGGCTAAGTTTGTTTATCTCCCGATATTGCGTCTGCTGATGCGAGCACGCACGACTGTTGTTGCCGCCAGTGTGGCTATCGTCGCCGTAGCATTAGCAGCCACGACTCGCTTGGGTAGTGAGTTTATGCCAAGTTTAGATGAGGGCGACATTGCCCTTCATGCATTGCGCATCCCTGGGACGAGTCTCTCTCAAGCCATCGAGATGCAATCTGTACTCGAGGCCCGCCTGAAGACTTTTCCTGAGGTCGACAATGTAGTCAGTAAGATTGGTACGGCGGAAGTCGCTACCGACCCGATGCCACCGAGCGTTGCGGATATTTATGTCATGCTGAAGCCACGCACGCAATGGCCTGACCCTCGCAAGCCGAAGGCCCAACTCGTCACTGAGATCGAGTCTGCTGTGCAAACAATTCCCGGTAACAACTACGAGTTCACGCAACCTATCCAGATGCGTTTCAATGAACTTATTTCGGGTGTACGAACTGATGTCGCCGTTAAAGTTTATGGAGATGATATCGAAGTGATGCTGAACTCCGCCGAGCAAATTGAGTCTATCCTGAAAGAGATCCCGGGAGCAGCGGATGTGAAGGTCGAGCAGACCACGGGACTACCCATGCTCACTGTCAAACTGGATAGAGCTTCGCTTGCGCGTTATGGATTATCCGTTGACGATGTTCAGCAGCTCGTCTCCACGGCTCTAGGTGGGACATCTGTCGGCGAGGTCTTCGAAGGTGATCGACGTTTTGAAATCGTTGTACGTCTACCTGAAAAGATTCGTACAGATGTCGAAGGGTTGGGCGAACTGCCTGTGCCACTGCCTCTTCGCTCGGCATCAACAACCCGCTCATTCATCCCGTTGCGCGAGGTTGCAGTCATTGAGATGGTGCAAGGACCGAACCAAGTCAGCCGCGAAAATGGTAAGCGGCGTATTGTTGTGACAGCTAATGTGCGCGGTCGGGACCTCGGATCGTTTGTCACCGAAGCTCAACGTCGCGTGAGGGCAGCTGAAGTCGCACCGCCTGGCTACTGGGTAGAATACGGCGGAACCTTCGAGCAACTTATCTCGGCTAGTAACCGACTCATGATTGTGGTTCCGGCTGCCTTGCTTCTGGTATTCGGCCTTCTTTACCTCAGCTTCCGTAGTATCAAGGACGCCTTGCTTGTTTTTAGTGGTGTACCGCTTGCACTCACGGGTGGTGTCGCTGCACTTTACCTGCGTGACATTCCTTTTTCAATCAGCGCAGGGGTTGGCTTCATCGCGCTTTCAGGCGTCGCCGTGCTCAACGGTCTCGTGATTATTAGTTTTATCCGCACGTTGCGTGCTGAAGGTCGCTCGCTAGATATCGCCATCGAAGAAGGCTGTCTCACGCGATTACGTCCCGTACTTTTAACAGCATTGGTAGCGGGTCTCGGCTTCTTACCGATGGCTCTGGCTACGGGTCCTGGATCCGAGGTACAGCGTCCACTGGCGACTGTTGTCATCGGCGGCATCCTTAGTTCGACGTTACTCACGCTGGTTACATTACCGGTACTCTATCGTATGGTGCATGATGAGTCCGAGGAGTAGGAAGGGGGCAGGAGAGACTAAAGACTAAGGACTAAAGGCTAAAGCTCAGCGAAGCTGAGCGCCTAAAGCCAAGCGATGCTTGGCGACTAAGGCGACCGATGGTCGCGCCTAAGGATTAAAGCCGCGCAAAGCGCGGAGCAGGAAGCGGGAAGGGGCAAGCGGGAAGAGAGACAGGGGAATTAAGAATTAAGAAGTTAAAAATTAAGAGGAAGAGAACGTAGGCAGGGACGGCGGCGACGA
>CAJBPJ010000127.1 GCA_903957465.1 uncultured Opitutia bacterium | reverse complement strand
GCCCGGGATTTTCCTTACGGCTGTGGGTCTGAATCAGAAACTGCAAATCCTTGCCGACATCCTCGCGACGGATGCGATAGGCAATCGTCACCTGTTCCCAAGCCTTTTCTGCGATCGAGCCAAACTCAAAATCCTGCATTCCCTTGAGACCCTGGACTGGAACTTCTCCTATCCAAAAACCGGTCTCCTTAGCCAGATAGAGATCCTTGTTCCGATCGGGCTGGCCACCGTACCAACCGAACATGCCAGTATATGTTATCGTTCTTCCCACATCCTTGTCCGCTACGGTTCCCCATTGGCCAGATCACTCGACTGACAATGCTACGGGAATAAGGATCCGCTCCGCCGGCTTGCCAATCTCCGGCGGGAATGATCCCGAAATGTTTACCACTTTTGTCCGACATTCCCCCCTCCCCCTGGCTGCGAAGGGTTTCAGGATTAATCCCCCACTGCATCACGAGAGAGCCAGGACCCCACTGCGCAGGAATAGAAAAATCCTCCTGTCGATCCTTCAACTGAGCCTGACAAGACCAAGATCCGATTCCGCAAATCAACATCAAAAGGAGCAAAGATAAGATTTGTTTCATAAGTATCTTATAGTGCCTTCTACCACTGGAAACCAGCCTTGGCCGATGTGCCAAGGGTTACCGTGAGAGTGCCAGAAGCAACCAATGCATCCATCGCTGGTCAATCTCCCGCGGACAGTGTGACTTCAAGTTTCTGCTCGGCCTTTAAAATGAAATTGGATGAAAAAACCACCTCTGCCGTCCCGTCCTTTTCCCTGACGGATGCGGCAAATGATTTTCCATCCACCATTGCCGACACTTTCCGCACACCGGTACCAGCAGGAGGTACTAGGGACATAGTCCGAATCGAAACCTGCCCATATTTCACAGTCAACTCCGCCCTCAGTTTTCCCTCGGAAATTTTTTGACTGTAACTACCCCATCCTTCTGCCGCAGTGAAGGCAGCTTTAAAGTTCTCGGGTGTCAGTTTGGGCGCAAATCCAATGTGCTGCTTAGGCCCGTGGTACGTGAAACCAGTGATGGCGATAAAGGCCCCGTAGCTGGCCATCGAACGACCGTAGTGGTCTCCGCACTCCACTTCGTTGAACGGGTTGCGCTTGTTACCATCGTAGCGCTCATCGAGGGTCTTCAGAATGGCCATGCCCTCCTTGACCATTCCCTCGGCGATCAGGTTGGCGGCTACTTGGGATTCGAAGCCGTTCATGGTCTCGTTGAGGTAGCAGGCAAAGCCTGAATAAATTCCATAAGGGGTCTCCCGGCCTAAGGCATTGGCCGTCATGACCACACCTCCTTCGCCATCGGCGTAGTACGGCCGGCCCTTGGGATCTGCCTGGGCATCGTAAGCGTCCAGGTTACGGGTGAAGTTATATTTCCAAATCGAGTTTAGGGCAGAGCGGGTGGTGTTCTCATTGAGCACTCTTCCCAACCCCACCTGCCAAGCCCAGCCCTGCCCCATTACCTGGTCAATATGCACGGTCTCGTAGGCGCCAAGTTTCTTTGGGTTTTCCGGATCCGGAATCTGGATGAACCACTCCCCGTTAAACAATTTGGCATCCATGGCGGCCCGCCCATTCTCCGCACGCTGCCGACAATCGGCGGCAAACTCCTTGTCTCCTATCTCGAGCGCCATCTGCTCCCCTGCTTTAAGAGCGGCGATGTAAAGACTGCTGATCCATGGAATCGCCCCATGCCACGGCTCGTCCAACGTGGTCAGCATAGGGGTGTCCAGCAACCCATCCCCATCACGGTCACAAGAGTTGGCGTACTCAATCGACTTTTTCACCCGCGGCCAGAGCCGCTTGAGCATCTGGTCGTCCGGGTTGGTCTGATGTGCCCGCAGTACCGCCAGGATCACGCCACAATGGCCGTCGATCGCACTGTCTCCGCCCATTTCCCCCCGATAGGCCATCGAGCCATCGGGTTTGAAACCGAACCCATACCAGACCCGTTCGATCACGTCCTGCTCCAACTCTGGGAACATTCGGGCATGGGCCTGGGCATAATGCCAAACGTGGTTGGGGTGGCCCCAACAACTGCGAATGCCTTCGTACGTGTAAAAACGCCCATCGCCAAAGCGGTAGCAGGTCGGCGAAGCCAAACAGCCAAGCGGGATGAAGGTTCGCTCTAGGAACCAGTAAGGCAGAGTCGAGTCGTACCAGGTCTGGTTCCAGAGTCGTGTCATCTCATCCAGACGATCCGCTTTCTTGGCCATCGCCTGGGCTACTTCCGCAGCATTTTTGAATCGTTTCCCATATTGAAAGCCCGTCTCCGCCCCCCTCACGGTTTCGATGGTGTTGGGGAAATGCCAAGCGATCACAAAAGGTACAGTTCCGGTCGCCCCCGGGGCGTGGTTCACTGTTTGGGTCACTCCGCCGATCAACGGCTTACCGACAGGCGAAGACGCTGAAGCAGGTCCAGAGGCGGTGAAAACCGACTTCTCAGAAGGAACAGCGAGTTCCGCACTTGCACGGCAGGGATTCTGCCCGATTGTCGCCAACGCCATGCTCCCCCAATCGCGCTGCTTTTCGAGCGGAGTTACGATGTCCCGGAACTCAATTTGGTCCACGCTGACGTGTCCCCAGCTACCAGTGACTTGGTCGACCACCTCGAGTTTCGCCGTCTTGCCCTGCAAACCCGTGACATCAAAAGTGGCCTCGCGCATGGCGCTGCT